>NZ_QTVH01000001.1:211014-211289 GCF_003435975.1 Clostridium sp. AF36-4
CGCCAGTCGATAATAGCAGAAGAATACTTTTGCCTTTACAGGATCTGCTTTTTGTATAATGGAAACCTTAAGCGCATTTGTTTCTGATTTCATAGACATATGTGCCAGAAATCCCATGCACAAGGTGATATAAAAGTTAAGTGCGTTAATTGCACGAAGCTTCCGCACACGGAAGTTTTCAAACCGAAACATCTGCTTTTTACAACGGAAGTATTCCTCGATCTTCCATCGCGAAAAATAGGTTCTTGCCACTTTGATCACATCCTCTTTGGACT
>NZ_QTVH01000001.1:211299-211563 GCF_003435975.1 Clostridium sp. AF36-4
ATCTGCTTTTTACAACGGAAGTATTCCTCGATCTTCCATCGCGAAAAATAGGTTCTTGCCACTTTGATCACATCCTCTTTGGACTTGATTTCTTTATTTGTGGCAAGCATCATGGGATGTTCTGTGATGCCATAAACCAGTACCAGATAAATATCTTTTCTGGAAGCTGTAATCTGGACTTTGACATGGGAAATGTAAGCCTCGTGATTTTTCCCCTTATAAAATACATTGGTTTTAATTTTCCCTTTGCGACGGTTGCGCAAT
>NZ_QTVH01000001.1:211573-212480 GCF_003435975.1 Clostridium sp. AF36-4
TTTCCCCTTATAAAATACATTGGTTTTAATTTTCCCTTTGCGACGGTTGCGCAATTCCGTAGCAAATGTCCATTTATTGTGATAAAGAAGCTTGCGGTTAGATTTTAACCGGATCACATACTCCTGATTTAAAGAGTCAAGCTTCAGGAACATCTTATTGTCATCATAACCACGATCCATGCAGAAAGTTGCTTTTTCAAAAAGAGCCGAACCTCGTTCCATAGCTTCAAAAGTAACGGTATTGGCGGATTTATAACCCTTTTCAGCTGAAGAATGTACTTTTGAAAAGATACTGACCGGATGATTGCCGGTAGTAAGGACACAGGCTTCTGTTACATGGTAGCCTTTTTTATAAACATTTTTAGCAGATGTGCTTTCCGAACCATCCCGTACGATGCCGAGCGATTCAAATTTGTAGCCGCCCGATTTTACAACATCACTGTCATCAATGTGAATGACCGGTTCGGAAGGAACCCATTTCTTGATCTGCTGAAGATAAGAAGATGCAGCTTGTGCAGGAACACCTTTATCAAGATGTCTGGAAAGACGATCTACAATATTTATTTTTTTGGAATCTTCATGAAGCTGATCCACAACATCAGTCAGAAGACAGCTTCCGGCAGCAAGCATACCGTAAGTCATATCAGCAGTGAATTTGCGTTCCGGTTTCGAAAGCTGTTTGGAAATTTTATTTGAAAAATTTAAAATTTCCCGTTTCAATGTATAAGTATTTGTTGTAAAATAAACCACAGGGAATCCTCCTCTTTTTTGTTTAGTACGATTTTTTTGTGGTGAATTAATTTTACATCAAAAAGGAAGAAGATTCCTTATATTTTGGTGTTTTTTTGAAAGTTGTTTATAACTGCATATGGAAAATGACGCACTTGTGTATAAAACTGCGGAAACT
>NZ_QTVH01000001.1:212490-251806 GCF_003435975.1 Clostridium sp. AF36-4
ACTGCATATGGAAAATGACGCACTTGTGTATAAAACTGCGGAAACTCAAGTTTCCTTTTATTTACAAATCGTATTAAGCTATGATAAACTATTAACATAAATATATTTTTTCGGGAAAGTAGTATTTCCCACTGGCACTAGCAGGTTTAGTATGATTGGAGGATGTTTATGAAGAAAAAAACAAGAAAAAGAAGTTTATGTTTGCTGCTTGCAGCGGCACTTCTTCTGACTTCGATACCGTTTGATATGACAACGTCGTCGAAGGCGGAGGAGAAAGGAACTGTTGTCAGAGATGGTGAGTACACAACCGGTATTTTTGCCGGTGAATATGGAATTGACCAGCTTTTTGATTATGTTATGATGACAAGCACATTAAAGGGTCTGCCATATGATGCATCCTGGGGAACAGCGAATGCTTCTACCGGCCATCAGTTTACAAAGAGTATGATGACGGACAGACATTTTGTATTAAAGTATTCCGGAGATTCAAATTATCCGCTTGCTTTATGTCTTTACGAAGATGATGGCACACCGGTAGTGAGCAGCCGAAACAAAGGGTTAAAGTCATCTTCAAAAATAGGTCTTAGTACCAATGTGTGTCTTACCACCACAGCATCTACTTATATGAAAAAAAATTATACGGATGGAATTGAAGGTGTAATGGCGCTTTGCAGTATGGGCGAGGCAGATTCCAATGGACTCTATTTTAAGAGTAAGAACGGATTTGGATATTATTTAAGTGGCAGCCAGGGGCGCGATGTTGGGGAGAAAATTGTTTGGGAAGATGATGCCAATACATCGGTTACAATGGATGAACTTGCTGAAATGACAGGATATTCTTCTAACAGTCTGGAGTCCGGTCAGTATGCGGTTATGTATAATTCCGAAGGCGGGCAGCAGGTACTTGATATGCCGGAGGAGCAGACAAAAGAAAAAGATGTTGATCTTACGCTTTCTGAGAATGTTCCAACAAGAAAAGGATACCGTTTTATAGAATGGAACACAAAAGAAGATGGTTCAGGAACTTCCTATGATCCGGGGGCAACGTATTCTAAAAATCAGGTAGTGACTTTGTATGCCATTTGGTACAGATATTATGAAGAAGGATTGTTTGGTGCAAAGTTAAGTAAGGATCAGATTCTTGATGTTATTACCAGTACAAACATGATAAACGGATATGGTTATGATGCTTCTTGGGGAACAGCAGATGCATCCACGGGTCATCAGTTTAAAAGTACCCAGTTAAAAGACCGGTATTTTGTATTTCGCTATAGTGGCGACGATAATTATCCGGTTTCGCTTTATATGTACGAAGCCGATGGTACGCCGGTAACCAGATCTGAATCGAAAAATCTTTACGCATCTTCCCTGATTGGCGATGAGAATAATGTCTGCCTTACAGAGGACGGCTATGATTATATGGAAGCCGCATATGATGATGGAATAAAAGGTCTTGTGTGTCAGGGAGAAGTTACCCAGTATGATGAAAATGGTGTAACTTTTGAGAGTATCAACGGGTTTGGCTATTATGTATCCATTAACCGAGGATATAAAAAAGGAGATTATATCAATTGGAACGAACCGGAATATGGTGCGGATGTTGACGAATTAGATTCCATTGACACTTTTGCAGATGCAGAAATGTATGACGGTGAGTATGCCATTATTTATAACGAAAATACCAGTGATTTGGTAAAAGATTTCCCTTCTACACAGAAGAAGGAAGATTTGTATGCATTCATTATAACAACGCAAAAGCCAACAAGAAAAGGATATGTGTTTAACGGATGGAATACAAAGAAAGACGGAAGCGGACAGGAGTATGCGGCCGGCTCGAGATATAGTGGCACAGGTGTTCTCACGCTTTACGCAACATGGAAGGAAGAAGAAAAAGCTGCACTTGAAATTTATGAAAATGGCAAGAAAGTGGATCAAAGCTATTTGATGTCCAATGAGGATGCAGTTGATAAAATAGTGAAGGATGCAAAAGATTCCAATGAATTTTATGCAAAACTCAATGAAATCAATCTCGTACATACCTTTGAGGTAAAAGGTGGATATGCAGCGGATGATGTGTATAAGGCAGTTGCTTCGGATGCAAGTGTAGCGTCCTGCGAGATGAATGGAAACATTCTCACACTGACAGGAAAAAAAGATGGATTTACTTACGTTACGGTAACCGATGAAACCAGCGGACAGATTTACCGAATGAGTGTTGACGTAAAGACTTTGGCAAATAAATTGTATATTATCCGTCCAATTACAGACAACAGCTATAAAGATTACCTTACGGATATTGGAAAAGTAGGATGTAATGTCAGCGGCGGAGATGCAGATAAAGTCGAGTGGACGACAGAGAATGATAAGATAGAAAGTATCAAACAGCTTTCCAACGGCGACTGTATTGTGTGGAAACCGACACAGGATGATGTTTCGGTCGGTGTGAAATATGGACTTAGTAAAAGTGATATTTCCATAAAAGACATGTCAAGTGGTGAAACGTCAGGTGCATATCCGATTAACAATTGTCAGGTTTCCTCAAAATATATGCAGAACATAACGTTATCGGATGCAACAGGAAAAGGAAAAGAAAGCAAATTTACAATTAAGGCATATTTGCTCGATGATAAGGGAAAAGAAATTGCGAAGGATACACAGACTTTTGAAAAAAATCTGGTAGATAATCCGTATTCAACAGAGGTTACATTTTCCAATGTAAAACAACTCGATAATGCGGAAGTGCTTCTTGAAATTACGACAGAGAACAATACTTACGAGCCAAAACTTGTGAGATATTCTGTATTTTCGGATGGGCAGCAGGTCAGTGGTGGTACCAAAGTGCAGCTTAACAGCAAATCAGACGGTGTTACAGATAACAATATTGTTTATGTCACAGATGAAAATGGAAAAGATATCAATAGTTTATTGATTGATAAAAATGAGACGAAAAAAATTGTCGTAAACTCATGTGCAGCCACCGGTCATCTTATTGAGATAAAAACGTCCGGCAGAGAACTAAGTGCCACAAAAGAAGAAACTACATATTATGACGGCATGGTAAATGAGTGGAAAAAGTCTGTTTTTGAGATTGACAGTAAAAGTACCTCAACAGGAAGACATTCGGTTGAAGTTATTGTAAAGGATAGCAAAAAGAATATATTGTCAACGCAGACAACGCCATTTACAATAGCCAATGTCACAGACCTACCATCACCGGAAAAACCATCCAGTATTAATTTTGTGGGTGATTTGGAAACACCAACATTATCTGCCGGAAAAGTCATTAACCGAACATTAAAGTTTAACCTGCCAAAAGTTTTGCCGATGAAGGTAAGTTTTCAGGATACCGATGACCCATTCAAGAAATCATTTATGATTGCTATTGGCAATGCCGGTCTTGATGAAAATAATATTGTGGCAGCAGTAACAGAAACCATTAATGATTTAAAAGATAATAAACTGACAAAAACATTATCCGGTTATGCGTTTGGTAATGCGGACTTTATCGACGGTAAATGGGTTATGACCTATACCGGAGGCGGAATTGCCGGAAGCATTCAGTATGAATTTAGTTTCAATAACAATGTAGTCGTTGGATTTGTTCCATTGTATTATGGAATGAAAGTTGGATGCAGTGCAAATATTGATGCGCTGGTTTCAGGTGGAAACTCTTACCATAACCAGTTTGTCGGACTTGATTTCAGCACAAACAACCTGAAACTGACCAGCCAGTATAATTTTGTAACGGATATTCTTGTTGGAGTAAAAGGATACGTCGGTGCCAGTGGCGGTGTTGGATTTGACGGTAAAGTAGTAAAATTAAAATTTGGTGTAGAGGGTAACCTTTCGGTTGAATATAATCACCGTGTCGTGATTTTCAAGGACCTTGACAAAACAAAAACATATGACGGCGGATACTTGAATTTCTCCGGTGATATTGGATTGTATTTTGAATTTAAGCTGTTATTTATAAAATACAAGAAAAAAATTGTAGGAACCGGATTTAGCAAAGGCAGAAGTTACCGGGATTGGGAGAAGTTCCCTGTTGGCAGACCAAACTTGTTAGAGTTTGCCGGTATGGAAACAAAATCAAAATCATCACTTCTGAAAATTGCGCCAAAGGCGGATGAAGACTGGATGAATTATATCAATCCATATATAACACCTGTTGCAGCAGAAGATGGTAAAAGCATGGCGATGGTGTATACCGAAAATCTGGAAGATTTGGGAACCATTAATCCGGCGGTAAGTGAATATGATGGAGCAAAATGGTCGGATCCGAAAGTTATGACTGACTGGCGGACAAAAGGCGAGAATCAGACGGTGAACGCGATTGATTATGCCAAAGATGACAAGTTAGAAGTGTTAGTTTTTGATGCGGTAACTTATGATTCGGCGATGGAAAATAGCGATGACATTTCAAGCAGCCAGTTTAATACAAGTGCCAATTCCAGTGAAATTCACGTGTATGTGAATGGAAAGCACACCAAACTCACAGATAATCAGGCAGCAGATACTGCACCGGTAGTTTCCGTAAAAAATGGAAAGGCAATGGTTGTATGGCAGTCCGATACTTATAATCTTGAGTCAATGGATGAAAGTGCTGTCAAAGACGATATGCAGGGAGAGAAGAAATTGTACTTTAGTTTCTATGACGGTACAAAATGGTCCGACCCGGCGTGCTTAGAAAGCGGAGAAATCAAAGGTGTTCAGGCATACGATATGGATATGTCGGATGATGGAACTGCAATGATTCTTGCCAGCATGGGAAGTTCCGATTTACTTAAAAATCGTGAATTGTATTCTTATGTGATTGATAATGGACAGGTGAAAAGTGTAAACCGTGTAACTTGTAATGAAGCGGGAGAAACGCAGCCTAGAGTAAAATATGTAACAGACAATGACGGCATGTTCTTGACCGCATGGCAGCAGTCAGAATACAAGGGCGAGGAAACAAGCAAAGTATATGTAAAAATTCAGGGATATAATATGAGCGGAAGCGCAAATGATTTCTCCCTTGATGACAATGGCGAAGTGGCAGAAAACTTTGATTTCGCAAAGGGCGGCGACACCATTGATGATAGTGCGGTTTACTGGTACTCAATTGGCGATGATTCGCTGAATCATACTTATGTAAAATACATAAATAAAAAGGATAGTACCTTATCAACAAAATATGAAATGAACAGCACCTCATCAGAAAGTGAAAGCATGGTAGGAAATACCGTAACTAAAGAGGGTGATTCATTCTCGGTTGTATCCTGCGCACAGCCACAAAAACAAAGCAGTGGTTCAGATGAAGACGAGGAGCAGCCGGCACGATTGATATTTGCCAAAAAACAGATTAAGAATGAGCTTAGAAATGAAACTGCCAATGCATTTGACCAGAATATTGTTCCGGAAAGCAATGTGAATGTAACCATTTCATTTACAAATGCAGGACGAAAAGCACTGGAAAATGTGACAATTAAAAATAATGGAAATGTAATTTATGACAATTATCCAATCTCACTGAAAAGCGGTGAAAGCGGACAGATTCAGTTTACCTATTCGTTAGGCAAGATATTAAAGAATGAAGAATTTGATATTGAGGCAGACAATGGTGCAAAAGCGGTGGCAAAACTTACGCTTCTTGGTGCTGACCTTGTCGTATCAAATCCGGAAGTGACATCGACATTGTCCGGTGGCGAGAGAGTCATGCAGGCAGTTATCAGTAACGCAGGTACGACTGCAATGAATGAAAATGACAGTGTGCGCATTGACTATTCAATGGCAGACCAAAAGAATGTAAAGGTAAATCCGATTTCAGCCGGAGCAAAATGGGATAATAACAAAAAACAGATTGTAGTTTCCGGTAAAGAAGCCATCGAGGCAGTGAATAAAGGAGAGTACATTCTTCAGTTTGGTTATAAACCAACATTCAAAGACGATGCGGATGCAATTGCTTTGTCGATGAATGCGGCTGCTTATGGCAGTGACGGTGCTATGGATGAATTAAACGTGGTAGATAACAGTTCTTCATTTAGTATCATCAAACCGTCTAAACTTTATGATACACAGCTGGTTTGTGATGCAATTATTGAAAATGGAAAGATAATTGCAGTTAAGGTTACGAATCAGTATGAGACGGCAATTAAAAAAGGTATTAAGATATCCAATGGAACAGGCAGCAAACAAATCAATGTTGCGTTAAATGGCGAGGAAAGCAAAACATATCCTGTGGAACTTGCTGTTTCAGGCTCCATTGAGTACACATTAAAAGACTACAATGCCAGCGAAAGCACAGCGAAACCAACCGCAACACCTGCACCAACGAAGAAGCCGGCGGTGACACCTGTTCCAACGAAGAAGCCGGCGGTGACACCTGTTCCAACAAAGAAACCGACAGCAACGAAAAAGCCGGCAGCGACAAAAACTCCGGCTCCTAAAATTACAGTCGGCAAAGCAACCATTAAGAAACTTAAGAATAAAGCGAAAAAGAAAATGGTTGTTACCATTAAGGCAGTAAAAGGTGCGTCCGGATATAAAGTTATGTATGCAACAAATAAGAAGTTTAAAAAAGCAAAAACGAAATGGACTTCTGCGAAAAAGGTAACAATTTCCCGCCTGAAAAAAGGCAAGACATATTATGTTAAAGTAATTGCGTACAAAAAAGGAAAGGGTGCTGTTAAGGTATTTGGTAAAGCAAGTAAGGTAAAGAAAGTAAAGATTAAGAAGTAGGATTATGTGAAATTTTTTAGTTTCCGTAAATCAGTAGAAAAAACTTTGCGTCTTTTGGGCGCAAAGTTTTTCTGTTGATTTACCGGAAGCCAAAAGATAACGAGCATTTGACATAATCGAATTGTTTAAACATACTGGGAGGTGATTTTATGCAGTGTCCATATTGTAATTCCGAAATGGAAAAAGGCATAATTAATCAGGACAGATATCCATTAAAGTGGAAATCGGAAGGACCTAATGCTAAAAAAATAAAGCTCACAAGTTTTTTGGAAAAAACATATGTGGAAGCTTATTTGTGTAATAACTGCAATAAGTTAATTATTGATATCTGAAAATGAAATCATGGGGAATACCTCCAAACAACGCTTTTTTCTTGATTTCAAGAAAAAGCGTTGTTTCGGAACTGAAGGTTCAGTTTGAGCGCGGCAAGTATTTGGTTGGAAACTAAAAATATCACATCACCCCACTGGCAAAATCTCAACATCCCCGCTGACGGTGTCAAAATCATAGCGGTTAATACCTGAGCCGCAGACAAACTTATCATCTTTTTTAGTTCCGGCAAAACTACAAGTTAAATCCCCGGAAACGGAATCGTTTTCTGCCTCGAATTCAGAGTTACTTGGAATCGAAACTGAAATGTCACCACTGACGCTTTCCATGTCAATTTTTTGAGGTGTAACGGATGAGGTAATATGGCAGTCGCCACTCACGCTGTCACTGTTAATCCGTTCTGCGCTTCCATTAAAAGTAAGGTTTCCACTTACGGTATCCAGATAAAAATTCTTTGTGGAAAGACCATTAATTGTAGTGTCGGCACTTACTACATCGCCGGAAATTTCCGATAAATTGGAAGCAAGTGAACGTGGAATCAAAATCTCTAAGTTCTTCCTCCCTAAGCTGTGGAAGAAGGAGAAGAAGCTGCCGCTTTCCCGGTAGCGGACATCTAAAGTTCCATCGTGGTAATAATAATGAGCTTTGTCACGATCCGATAGGTCGCTTGCACCATCTTCTCGAATCTGAATAACATTTCCGTCATAAACATCAACTTTTACGGAGCCGCTTACCCAGTCGATGGAAAGACTGGATAATTCGGATGCAGAAATATCAGCATTTCCCACCTGATACAAATCAGCATTGTCATAGCTGGAAAAAGAGCCAAATACCGGAAAGTTGCGGAAGGTGTTGCCAAGAATCCCCACAATTAAAATACCGATGAGGGCGAGTGTCAAAATGCCAAGTACAATAATCTTTATCCAGATGGCAGTTTTCTTTTTCATAATCGGTCCCTCCTAATTTGCTTTCAGCTCAAAAACAGCTTTGATAATGGATTCAAGTGCGGCACCAATTAAGAAGATGACCCATGAAATGTGCCATGCCATAGTAGTAAAACTAATCACAAAGTACAGGGCGGTAATGAATACCCACAAAGCACTTTTAATGGCGTGCATTGCCTGCTTATTCGTGTCATTTTTACTCTGCCACTCTTTGAAATCTTCCATAAAAGTGTCGTCCATTTTCGTGTAGCGCGGTTTTGTCATGGAATTGTAAATAATAATTCCGGTTGCGATGGCAATAAAAACAAAAAGACCACAAGCACCAATGGCGTCCGGCAGATGCAGACTGTCTGTAATAATTGGCGGTGTAACACACAAAATATAAAGCATGATGGCAACAGAAATGCGGATGGCTGATTTTTTACGCCATGCCATATAATTTTCCGAGTCCATTTGGTTTGGCATCTGGGACGAATCTTTCAGGGAAGCAAGAAGTTCATCCAAATCACCAATACTTGCAATGGCAATGTTGTAAGCGGCTTCCTCTGATTTTCCCTCTGCCACAAGGTCGTGGTATTTGTCCACGATATTTTGCAAAATTTCTTCTTTTACTTCAACTGCTTTTTTTGTATTTGGAACATCCTGAAATAAATGGTCCATGTAAGCTCGTAATTTGTTCTCCATAAAATCCTCCTTATAAAATAGATTGTGCCATTTCATTATACTTGTTTGGAATTTGACGGTTCCGAATGAATCAAAACGTCAATAAATTCCTTTGCAATCTCCCATTCGCTGCATAACTTCCGGTAGGCGTTGCGGCCTTCCGGTGTAATGGTATAATAACGTCTTCTGGCACCGGTATTTTCATTTCCCCAGTAAGAACAGATGTAACCGGCTTCTTCGAGCCGCCGGAATGCGGTATATAAAGTAGCTTCTTTTAGTTCATACTCATTTTGCGTAAGTTCCTGAATCCGTTTATTAATCTTATATCCGTAACTGTCCTCCTGCAAAAGCTGGGCGAGAATGATGGTATCGGTATGTCCTCGAATCAAGTCCGATGCAATTGACATGAACAATCCTCCCTTCATGTTTGTTAGTGCTATTAAATCATAATATACCTCGTCTGTCAATGTATATTGAAAATATAAGTACATTTGTCACGATACTTGACAAATGTCATGCGATGCGATAGGGTGAGAGAATATGATGATATAGTTAGAGAGAAGGGGTAACCGATGATAGCGATTATTGTGGCGATGAGTGAGAACCGGGTGATTGGCAGAGAGGGAAAAATACCGTGGGATTTGCCGGAGGATAGAAAAAAATTTCAAATGCTGACGATGGGAAATGCCATTGTGATGGGACGCCGCACGTACGATGAGATTGGGCATCCGTTGCCTGGGCGGATGACATATCTTTTGTCCGGCACGAAAAAGGTTGAACTGGAAAACTGCCATACGGTGCAAAGTTTAGAAGAAGTATGGGAAAAAGAAAAAAACACCGGACGGGATATTTTTATCTGCGGCGGGGCGTCGGTATATGAAGAAGCGCTTAAGAATACCGATAAAATATATGTAACGAAACTTTTGGAAAAGGTAGAAGGAGACACTTTTTTTCCTATGTTTTCGGAGGAAGAATTTGTGGAAAAAAGCTGTGAAATTTTAGTGCCTCAAAAGGCTGTTTTTTATGAATATGAGCGTGTGCAAAAAAAGGGTAAATTTATGCTTTCCACACTGAAAGATTTGTGGTATGATGGTAAAATGGTTACGAAAGAGAAACAGTTGCGGATTTTCGATGAAAAAAGTGGTAAATGGGAAGTTTTTTCGCCCGTGATTTTTCAAAATTGTATGCGGCCGGAAGAGGTTACAATTTATCCGCTCACGATTACTTTACTTGCGGAAGATAGGATACAGATTGAGACAAAATATCAGCAGAGGGAATTCGATTTAAAAGATAAGGAAATCGAATTATGTGAATGGGAAGCGAAAATTCACAAAGTGGAATGTACGCATTGTGAAAACTGCGGCAGATGCGGCTGGTAAACGAGAAGAAATCAGAGGTGCAAAAGAAGTGAAAAATCAAATGATATATAGAAGGGCATTGAAGCTTGCGATTCCGATGATGATACAAAATGGTATTACCAACATGGTCGGGTTAATTGATAATGTGATGGTTGGTAGCATTGGAACAGAAGCGATGACGGCTGTCTCGATTGTCGGACAGCTTATTTTTGTTTTTAACCTTGCTATTTTCGGAGGAATATCGGGGCCCGGTATCTATGCTGCCCAGTATTATGGACAGGGAAATGAAGAGGGATTCCGTAATGCGGTCCGCATGAAAATGTGGATTTGCGGGGGTTGTATTATAGCCGGACTTTTACTCTTTTTGCTGGCGGGAGAGAATTTGATTGGTCTTTATCTTCACGGTGAAAGCCAAGTTGTGAATGCGTCGCTTACGATGTCTTATGCAAAAGAATATCTCGCAATTATGTTATTTACTTTTGTTCCGTTTGGCGTGACGCAGATTTATGCGAGCAGTCTGAGAGAGACCGGAGAAAGTATAAAGCCGATGGTAGCAGGCATTGCATCTGTGGTAATTGATGTAGTATTTAACTATTTTCTTATTTATGGAAAATTTGGATTCCCTGAGCTTGGAGTGAGGGGAGCAGCAATTGCTACTTTGATGGCGCGTGTGGTTGAGATGTTAGTCGTGGTTATCTGGACGCACTGCAAAAAGAAGGAAATTACATTTATCAATGGATTGTACCGGACGCTTCTTGTGCCGAAGGCAATTATGGGAGAAATGATAAAAAAAGGACTTCCTATTTTCTTAAACGAGTTTTTGTGGGCGGGCAGCATTGCGGCGTTGACACAGTGCTATTCGACACGGGGCTTGGAGATTGTGGCAGGACTTCAGATTTCCAATGCCATTTGCAACCTTTTAAATGTTGTATTTATTTCTCTCGGCTCCGCCGTTGGTATTTTGAGCGGTCAGACACTCGGAGCGGGCGAATACGACAAGGCAAAGAAAAATGCGTACTCACTGATGAAATTTGCAGGTGTAATTTGTGTGGGACTTACGATACTTTTAGTTTCCATTTCGGGAGTTTTTCCGAATTTGTATGATACAACGAGCCAGGTGCGAAATTACGGAACGTGGTTTATTATTATTACGGCATTGTTTTTCCCGGTACAAGGTGTTTTAAATGCCCTTTATTTTACCGTCCGTTCCGGGGGAAAAACATTTATCACGTTTTTGTTTGACAGTGTGTATTCGTGGGTTGTACCGCTTCCGATTGCGGCGGTATTATGCTACTACACAGGTCTTTCCATTCTGGGCGTATATGCGATTGTACAGGCAGCAGATTTAATCAAACTTGCTGTGGGATATATCCTGATTCAAAAGGGAGTCTGGATTAGTAATATTGTAGAGGATTAGAAAAGGAGATTGTTATGAAACATGAAAAAAGGTCAAAGTGGTCATCACAGGCAACATTTATTTTAGCGGCGATTGGTTCCGCCGTTGGACTTGGAAATGCGTGGCGCTTTCCGGGACTTGCCGCAAAGCACGGAGGCGGAACATATTTGTTAATTTACTTAGTTGCGCTGTTTGTTGTCGGAATTCCACTTCTGATGATGGAGGTTTCCGTTGCACGTAAATTCCACCGCGGTGCTGGCGAAAGTATGCGGGGAATTAATAAAAAGACAGAGTTTATCGGATGGGCAGCAACATCAAATGCATTTGTTATTTCTACCTATTATGCAGTTGTTTTCGCATGGGTAATTTTGATGACGGTATGCTCGGTAAAATTTGCCGGTATGACAGGAGATGTAAATGCGGCGCAGAATCTTTTTGCCGATCTAACACAGACAACATGGGATATCAAAGGTTTTAGTATTCCGATTCCGGTACTGCTTTCTGTTATTGTGGCTTGGGCAGCGATTTACTATTGTATCCGAAATGGTGCAAGCAGTGTGGGTAAAGTTGTAAAGTATACCGTATTTCTTCCGGTCATTCTGCTTGTCATTATGGCAATCAAAGGATGTACGATGTCAGGTGCCGGTGAAGGTCTTCGGATGTTTTTCATTCCAAGCATGAGTGCTTTTGAAGATCCAAGTTTGTGGATTGATGCCATTGGACAGGTATTTTACAGTTTATCGATTATGATGGCAATTATGTTTGCATATGGTTCTTATCTTGGCGAGTCGGCAAATGTGGCAAAAGACTGTGTAATTATTGCGCTTTCGGATGCCGCAGTCAGCGTTTTGTCAGGTATCGTTATGTTTTCCACAATGGGTGGTGTTGGGATGCTTGATTCGATTACGGATTCCGGAATTGCAACAGCATTTATCGTATACCCGCAGGCAATTGTAAATCTTACGGACATTGGCTGGTTTAATGCCTTGTTTGGTGCTATTTTCTATCTGATGTTAGTAACGCTTGCGATTGATTCAGCCTTTTCGATTATCGAGGGTGTGTCGGCATCGGTGGCAGATAAGTTCCATTTGAATCCAAAGAAGGTGACACGGTGGGCCTGTGTAATCAGTGCAATTATTTCTTTATTATACGCGACACGTGCCGGTGTAGCATGGCTTGACATTGTGGATAATTGGACAAATCAGATTAACTTGATTGTAATCGGAATTTTGGAATGTATTGCAGTTGGCTGGTGCTTTCAGATTGATAAAGTGTGGCAGCAGATTAATCGAAATACAAAGAAATTTAAAATGCCTCGTATATGGATTCGTCTTGCGATTCGTTACATTGCGCCAGCGACATTATTGATTTTGTTTGTGTGGAATCTGTACGTTTTGTTTGTGCAGAAAGGCGGTCATTATGGTTATGCTCTGTGGGCAGAGTGCCTTGCCGGATGGCTTGTATCGGCGCTTGTGTTTGCAAGCGGATTTATTCTCAAATTAATTGTGAGATATAAAAAGAAACACGGGTTTGTTGAAGATGAAATCGTGTGGGAAGAAAACGACCCGGAAGTTGAAAAATAAAAAAGCAGATGACGGGAATCGAACCCGCCTCTCCAGCTTGGGAAGCTGGCGTTCTACCGATGAACTACATCTGCTTAAGTGTGGCGACAGGAGCGAAAACTTCTGTCGCTTCTTCTATTTTATCTTGAAATATTTAATCTGTCAATTTTTCTTCATGACAGAGGGATATAAATTAGGATACGATACCATTACTATTACAGGAAATGGTAACAGATTTCGTAAAATTTTTTTGGGTATTGTTTCTTGAATGAGTCGCAACAGCTGTTGCGGTTGCGGAAGAGCCATTTTTACTTGAAGTAACGGTTTTTATTTTCCATGAGGAGGAGGGGCATGTTGTACTATGAGAATAAGAGGTACATTTAGATGTGCGACCGTTATACGTGAATGTGGCCTTAATTGATACAGACCAAAGTGTTAAACCATTTTTGCTCTTATATTTTGAGGTCTTTGTTTTTGTTATGGATTTTGATGAAGAAAGGTAGGAAATATTATTAGAAAATGCAGGTGTACCAGTAATAATGGTTTCAAGATAGTCTCCATTTTCTAATAAATAAATCTGTTTTGACGATGTGATGTTGGCGGCCTGACTTTTTCTAGATAAGATAGAAAAAGAAAAACAAATAAAAAGTGTAACAAATAATAATCTTGTTGTAAAATTTTTCATAGCTATAATTCCCCCGTATTTAATCTGTAATTTCAGTTTCTTCGAAATAAATGGATTCGCGTTCAAAAACTTTATAAGTGCAGTAACTGTCGATACTATATACTGTTACAGCGATTAATGCAATCAAGAGAAATATGGCGATTCCTCTTTTTAACCATTTGGAAAGTTGTATTCTTTTAACAAAATCATTGATATCAATATTTGAAAAATAGGTATTGGAAATTTCACTTGGACGTCCGAAATCCTGATATAAATCATTTATCGAGAATACTTCTTTTTCTAGGCAGTAGTCATTAATTTGTTCCGAAAGTTTTTTTAGATGCCGTCGTTCCGGTTTTCCCATAATCGGAAAGAATGATTTTACTTCCTTCAAGTAGCGCTGTTTCAATTTACTCATTTAGATTGCCTCCCAAAAAATTAATTATGTGATTTACACCGTCAATCATGTTATTATAATTAGCTGTAATTTTTGTGAGATACTCTTTCCCGGTTTCTTCTAGATGGTAGTATACTCGTGTTCTTTTTTTCCCCACAAGTTTTGAGTATTCACTTATCAGATTTTCGTTTTCTAATTTATAGGTGACCGTGTAAATGGTATTAAGAGAAATAGATAGTAAATGTTCGGAATTATTGTTAATCATTTTTTGAATTTCGTAAACATAACTATCTTGTTGCTCTAAAATTTTAAGTACCAATAATTCTGTAATTCCGGTAATAAGGTTATTTTTGTATGCCATTTTTTCCTCCATAGCACCCACCTTGTATATTTATAATATCATATTATGTTTAAATTTTCAATATTACGGTGTAAAAAATATTGTTGACAAAAATAATTAGATGTATTAATATAATAATAAAGTTTTATAAAATTAATAAAATCTTATGCTATTGAGTGGGAAAGGTGGTGAGAGAATGTATAGAGGATATTCGTGCAGAGAAATAATTGAAAAAAGCGTTCTTTTCATGTAATGGTGAGATATTGAAAAGAACGCATACATAAGAGTACAGTTAAATAATATCAAAGATCAAACAAAAAATCAATTGGAGGATGAACGGATATGAGAAAAATAAAAAAAATGGGTGCTTTAATCACAGCAGCGGCATTGACAGTAACACTTATAGGAACAGGAGCAGATGCCTCCGCTTTTTCAAAGACAAAATATGGTTTTACTTTAAGTGGAGATCATTCAATTTCAAAGACAAAAGGCTCTGCTTGGGGGTCGGTTAAGCCGCAATCATATGTGAGTATTGCGTCTGTTTACAAATACAGAAATAAGAATAATGTGGTGAAAACAGTTCCAACAGATCTTACAGGAGAAGGAGATTCCACAGGAGCTAAATGGAATTATACAATCCCTAGTGGAAAATCCGTTAGTATTACGACAAAATGGACAGGTATTTATAAGAAAAAAACTTTAACAAGTGAAGATACCATTAAATACTAACATTGCGTAATCCAGTTTAGCCATAAGAAACAAAAAAGTTTCTTATGGCTATGATAAAAAATATAAATTCTATCAAAGGAGAAAAGGTATGGTAAGTAAAAAGTTTTTGTATCTAATGTTTGCAATAAGTATCATTTGTGTGTTTACCGGCTGTACGAAAAAGCAAACAGACAATAAAAGTCCTTCTGTGACAGAGAATGCTGCTACAAAGGAGAAGTCGAACGATTCGAACAAAGAGAAGCCGGTTAACCTAGTTTGGATGACGGATAGTACATGGACAGATTATCTGAGTGAAAGTAGAAAAAAAGCGATTAATGATAGAATTCATGAATTGGGGTATAATTATAATCTTTCTTTTTATGGGTTAAATGCTGAGTCGTATGAATCTTATCAAAATGGTATTGATAAAGCGAAAAAACAAGGAATCGGAGATTTGATGTGGACTGGGTATGGTGACGGTGATCATCCTGAAAAAGATGGAACATATATCCGGCAGATTAAACAGGGCAATCTTCTTTCTCTGAGCAAATGGCTTAAGAGCGAAAATGGGAAAAAATTAAAAAAAGAATATGGCAAAAATGTATGGAAAAGGATAACTTACAAAGGGAAGATATATGGCTTTTACAATGAAGAAGAGCAGGCGGATTCGACATATCTTTTAATAAATGCAGAGAAGATAGCAAGTAAACCTGATTTTATGAATGCAGACAAGCTTGATATAAAAAAATTGTGTAAATGGGTTATTGAAAATAAGGATATATCAGAACTGCCATTATATCTTTTGTGGAATGATTCAGGTGAATATTTTTCTGATCGTTTTACGAATTTAGGTTATATCGGCATATGTGATGGAGTGTACATGTCTGATAAAGGAATAATTCAAAATATTTGGGAAAATAAAGATGTTAGAGAATTTTGGATTTCCATGGCGCAATTGAAACGTGAGGGATTGTTATCTTGTGATAAGAATGAAGATTATTCAGAAGCACTGAGTGGAAATTTCATGGCAATGATTGCAACAATGCCAAAAGAAATAATGGATGGTAATTATTTATATTTAGAGGATGGAGGAAAAATTCCTGTCTATTCACGCAAGTTATCATCCAGATATATAGATAAAATGGAAAATGCCGTTCATGGAATTGCATCATGGACAAAACATCCGAAAGAATCAAAAAATTTATTAATGCTTGTAAATACAGACAAAGAACTGGCTAACCTCATCTGTTTTGGTGAAGAGGGCAAAGATTACTCATTAAAGAATGGAAAGGTCGTGGGAGAAAAACATGTTTCAGATTATTGTCCCGCAAAGCTTGCAAATACGAAGTTTAGCATATATGAAGCAAATGGAGAAAAAGACAAAGCCAAATACTATTATGATGGAAACAAAGAATATAGTATGTCGCCAGCAGCAGGTTTTGTTCCAAATAAGAAGGTTGTTGAGAAAAACAAAAAAATACTGAACGAGGTTGACGTGTTTTATCAAAAACTGCTGGAAAGCGATGAAGAACCGGAAAAGATGATTGACCAGTTTGTAAAAAAGCTAAAAATGGAAAAGTATCCGGATATTTTAAACAAGATTCAAAAACAATATAATAAATGGAAGCGGGGAAAGAAATGAAAAAGAAAGCGTTATTAATTGTAGCTGCGTGTGCCTGTTTCATAACCGGGTGTGGTGCGGAAAAAAGTACAGAAAATAAAATGAAAATTACGGAAAGTTTACATAGTGCAAGTGGGGAGTCGGTTTCCTGTCTGGCAAGTGTTTTTACAACGCAGGATGGCTTACTGCATATTTTTGATCCAAATCAAAAATCAAGTATTGTTTTATGTAACAAATCAAATTGTGAACATGAACCTTATGACGAAAACACAAACCCGGATCCTACTTGTGATGCGGCATTGAATAAGGATTTATTTTTCAATTGTGTTCCTGTTATATCCGGAGAATATGTTTATTTGTTTGGACAGGCGGATTTGTCAAAGGGAGTTGTTTATCGGGAAAAATTAGATGGTAGTGGAAGAACGAAATTATATAACCTGGATTATCAGGTGAACGTGTACAATAGCGTGTATGTAGAAAATGGCATTGCTTATGCAGAGGCAGAGATACCTATTGTTAAAGAGGATAATATTGGTGGTGCCGGTTCCAATAGCAACTATAGTGTCCTTCTTGCAATCAATCTGGAATCCGGTGAAACAAAAGAAATTTCTGATATAAACAAAGAAAAGTTTCATGGTTTGTTATTATTAGAAAAAAGCGGCGAAAAATTGTATTATGAATCTACTTATCGAAAACTTGGAAAGAAAGATAAGGATTACAGTACTGCGAAGGAGTATTCAAAAGTATATGAGTATAATATAAAAACAGGAAAACAGTCGCAGGTATGTAGCGAAAAAGATTTAGAAGGCTGTATTGTAATAGGCATGATTGACCAGGCAGTATATGTATATAATCAAGAAACAATGGAAGTTTTTGAAGTAGCAATTGGAAGTAAAAAGAAGAAAAAAATATATAAGCCGGATAAAACGGATGTGTTGTATTATACATATAAAAATCATTTAATCAGGGGAGATATGGAAAAAGAAAAATTTTATTATCTGAATGACAGTGCATGGGAAGAACTTGAGGGCATTGCTTCTTTTACCAATACATTTGGAGATTTTGCCGAATATTATGATAAAAAGAATGTTCTTCATGTTGTATATGGAGATTCTCTTTTTAAAGACCAAAAGAAAGAATTATTTGAAAGGAAGTAAGCGCATGATTTTGAAATGTGAGAATCTAAAAAAATCGTATGGAGATTTTTGTGCAATTCGTAAAATAAACTATTCTTTTACACCGGGAGTTTATGGACTTCTAGGACCCAATGGGGCTGGAAAATCTACATGGATGAAGCTTTTAACCGCCAGCTTAAAGCCAACAAAAGGGCAGATTTTATGTGATGAAATGTCTATTTATGACAACATTAATGAGTATGTTGGTAAGATTGGGTATGTGCCACAAAACCAAAATATGTTTCCATATTTTACCGGCTATAAGTTTATGATGTATATGGCAACGTTAAAGGGTGTAAAAAAGGAGGTGGCAAGAAAACAAATTCCAGAACTTTTAAAGTGTGTTAACATGGAAGTGATGGGAAAACAAAAAATCAAAACATATTCGGGAGGAATGAAACAGAGACTTTTGATTGCACAGGCTTTTTTAGGAGATCCGGAAGTGGTTTTCATGGATGAGCCAACAGCTGGACTTGATCCGAAAGAAAGGATTCGAATTCGTAACCTTATTTCGGAAATGGCACTTGGAAAAATTGTTTTGATAGCTACGCATATCGTATCCGATGTGGAATACATTTCAAAAGAAATTTTGCTTTTAAAACATGGGGAAATTATTGGAAGCGGTAATCCGGAATCTCTGGAAAAGGAATTGTATGGTATTGTGTATGAAAAGAAAGTGACAGTAGAGCAGCTTAAAGAGATTCAGGATAAATATCTGGTTGCAGGAATTCGAGAAGAAGGAAATCAGGTTGTTGTACGTTATTTGGATTCAAAAAGCGATGAAGAAACCACAGTTTGGCCTACATTAGATGATGTATATTTATATCATTTTTATAAGGAGTAGTTAGATGATTCGGAATGAGATTAGCAAAATAGTTAAAAGCCCATATATGTGGGGTGTATTGTTGTTCTGTATTTTGATAAATTGTGGAATATTATGTTTTGAAAATACGGAAGATTTTTCTTCTAGTCAATATAAAAAAGTTTGGCAGCAATTTCTATCTGAAGAAAAAAATCTACAAGACGAAATTGCAAGTTCAAAAGACAAAGCAGAAAAATATAAGCAAAATGAAATGACTGACAAAGAAAAGTTATATGTAAGATTTGCAAAAGAATTGGAAGCAGTTAGTACTTATAACGATTACCGGCAAAGAATACAGGAAAATGCAAAAAAGATAACTTTGTTTTCAACGTTTACTGAGGGGGGCTTTGCTGAAAAAAATATTGAAAAAACAGCAGCTCACTTTAAAAAAATGAAAATGGTTAAAGTAGTTGCAGAGCCTTCCTTAGGAATCGAAAAGATGTTTTCGACGATGACAGGAATTGTCGTATTGTTTTTTGTTTTGTATTTAGGATACTTATTATTTGTCAGGGAGAATGAAACAGGGATTGCAAAACTTTTATATGTTACACGATTTGGAAAAAGAAAACTCTTTTTTGCCAAACTGGCAGCTCATATTTGGGGAACAGCAGTTGCAGCTTTAATTTTTTATGGATGTAATTATGTTATTTTAAGGGAGCGTTATGGAATCGGAGATTTGAGTCGAAGCATTCAATCTGTTCTTGCGTATCGTTCGTGTGGAAGTGAATTATCAGTTGGTCAGTTTTTGATTCTTAGCATGATTATTTTAATATTTATCATGACTGCTTTGGCTATTTTTATTGATTGTATATGCATATTAGGAAAAAGAGCATTGATTTCAATAATGATTTTTTTCTTTTGTATTATAGGATGTGTTTTGGTTTATGTACAAATACCAATGAATTCTAATTTGAATTGGTTAAAGTATATTGATCCGGCTTATTGTTTAAATGCAGGAGATATAATCGGAAAATATGTAAACATAAATATTTTGGGTGAGCCGGTTTCCTATCCGGTTGTTGTTATGGCAGTATATTTCCTTCTTTTGCTTATATGTATGATTTGCGGAATGATTGGATTTTCAAAGATGAAAGAAGAAAGTCGAAAAAGCGGGTTGTTTAATTTTGCATTTATGAAAAATGAAAAACGATTCTTGAAAGGCCATGATTCATTGTTTCGATACGAACTTTATAAAGTTAGAAAAGGTGGACGGGTTGGCATGATTCTTTTTCTTTTTTTGATTGTTTCATGTTTTTTGTCGTATCAATCACATTTGATATTTGATGATGAAGATGAATATTATTATTATACTTATATGAAGCAGTTAGAAGGAGAGAAAACGATTGAAAAGACAAACTTTATACAGAGGGAAAATAAGCGTTTTCAGTCATTAAAAAAGAAACAGCAAAAATTTATGGAAGAAGATAAGGTGGAGGACCTAATGATTCTTAGTGAAGACCTTCGACCGGTACATGGCTTTGAAAAAGTTGTTGAACGAAACAATTACATAAATAAATATAATCTGCATGCATATGTCTATGAGGGTGGATATGTAAAACTAATGGATTTGTCCAAGGAAAACGGCATTTTAATGACTCTTGGATTGCTGCTTTTGACATTTTCATTATGCAGTGTATTTACACAGGATTATGAAACTGGGCAAAAAATGTTGTTGCAGGCAACTTTACTGGGAAGAAAAAAGATGGCACACAAAAAAATACTGGTTTCTGTGTTCATTATTATAATTTCATTTGGGATTATTTATTTGCCGCAGTTTATTACATTTTACCGTTTATACGGTCTTGTGGGAATTACCGAACCAGTAGGCTGCATGGGAATACAAAGTGGTATGGAAATGCCAATTTGGCTATGGTTGGTTTTTGGATATGTTATTCGTTTGATAATAATGCTGGCTTATAGTGGATTCTTTTTGTTTATATCAAATAAGATAAAAAGTGCATTTGTTACATTAACTGTTATGAGTATTGTTATCATAATTGTTTTCTTTGTGATATAATATTAGGGACAAAACAGAAAAACCCCTTCTCTTAAATTCAAGAAAGAGAAGGGGTTATATTTCTATAATTATGCTTCTACTTTTTTCTCACGACCAAAAAGTTTTTTCAGACAACTAAATGCAACCAGAACACCAAGTACCATCAGAAGAATGGCAACGATGAACTGAAGTCCATCCACTAAGAAGGTTGCATTGCCTGCCAATGTGTTCTGCACAAGAGCAATTGTTTTCTGAACCAAAGCGGTAAAGGTTACGGCAAGCATGATAAACATTGGTGCGTACAATGTCCATCCGGTACGTCCGGTTGTTTTCAAGAATACAGCCAGTGCAATCAGTACAAGTGCGGCAAGCAGCTGGTTTGCAGAACCGAACAGTGGCCATACATTGTTATAACCACCCAGTGTCAGAAGGTAACCGAAGAACAGTGTGATAACGGTAGCAAAATATTTGTTTGTTAAAAGTCTGCGCCAAGGTTTCATCTCGGATGGGTCTGTAGTATCTAAGTAGAATAATTCCTGGAATGACATTCTTCCGATTCGAGCAACGGAGTCGAGGGAAGTAAGTGCCAGAGCGGAAACACACATTGTCATAAATACGGTAGCAACGTGTACCGGAACACCGAATTTCTCAAGGAATCCGGCAACGCCGGTTGAGAAGATGGCAAATGGTGTACCTTCCGGTGCGGAACCATTTACGGCAACAGCACCGACAACGACGAGGGCAACGATACCAAGAAGAGATTCTACAACCATGGCACCATAGCCGATCATTGGCATATCTTTTTCATTGCTGACGGTTTTTGAAGAAGTTCCGGATGATACCAGACTGTGGAAACCGGAAACGGCACCGCAGGCAATGGTTACGAAAAGCGTCGGGAACAAAGTGCTTGTGCCGGTTGCTCCTGTGATGGAGAAACCATTAAAGGCATTTAACTTCATAGCCGGATGAGCAACAATGACTCCGGCAACTGCACCAACAATCATACCTAAAAGCATGAATGTTGTCATATAATCTCTTGGCTGCATGAGAAGCCACATCGGAAGTACGGAAGCCAAAAACAGATAAGCCATAACGATGTAAATCCAGGCATCTTTGCTTGCGTAAATCGGAAAATGCATACCAACGGCAAACATAACAACAAGTAAACCAATAGCAACAAGTGCTTTTACAATTTCATTCATTTTGCCAACGCTTTTCTGAATGATTCCAAAGACGATGGCAACAACGATGAACAACATGGAAATGGAGGCGGCAGCAGAGTCAGCATATGCTTTTGCAGTACCGGTGATACCTTCTCCCTTGCCAACGAATGTTCCGGCAACCATGTCGGTGAAAGCGGCAATTACTAATAAAGTAAATAACCAGCAAAACAGCATGAACAATTTTCTACCGGTTTTACCTATGTATTTTTCAATAATCATACCCATCGATTTTCCTTCATTCTTAACCGATGCGTAAAGAGCACCAAAGTCCTGTACGGCACCGAAGAACAAACCGCCGACAATCAGCCACAGAAGAACCGGTACCCAGCCGAATACGGAAGCAAGGATTGGACCCGTGACAGGGCCGGCACCTGCAATCGATGAAAACTGGTGCGAAAATACGGTGAACTTGGAAGATGGCACATAATCCTGTCCGTCTTCTTTGGTGTAGGCCGGTGTTTTTGCTTTTGGATCAAGCCCCCATTTTTTGGCGAGCCATCGGCCATACAGAAGATAACCGGCACCTAGTGCAACAATACCAATTAATACAATTACTAATCCATTCATAAGAATTCCTCCATTCTCTCTGCTCAAAAGAGCTATATTGTATGATACGGAAGCGGCAATAAAAAAAGACCCCGTCCTCTAATGTACTTTTCATACATTGAAAGACGAAAGTCTGAAACTTCCGCGATACCACTTTGTTTGCCGCCTATGGCGACCGCTCAGTCCTATCTTTGATATCACTATCAGCAATAAGATTTTCGATAACGGGAAAACCGGTGATACTTACTCGCTTTAAAAGTTTTCGGTATACTGCTCGCAGAGGATGACAACATAAATTGCATACCGTCTCGCACCAGCCGACGGCTCTCTGAAATGCATGAAGTTTATGATGTTTTGTTCTGTTCATAGCATTTGTTCTTTGTTTACATGAAAATATAGCACTATCGTTTTTGGTTGTCAAGAGGAAATTTTTGGTTGTTTGGAGGGCAGGGGGCGGTCATATTTTTTGTTTCCGTAATTTAGCAAGAAAAGTTTGTGTGTCGTGGGCGCTTTCGCTCGTTGAGTGCGTAGCGGTATGGGTGCTTATGCTGACGCATATACAAGCACCTCATACCGACGTACTCAAAACCCACGACATCACAAATCTTTTCTTGCTAAATTACTGGAATCTAAATAAATTTTCACCGCCTCCCTGCCCTTCAAATAATCAAAACTTACAGCTTTTTTGGAGGTGGAGGTGACATTTTTCGACATTTTAACATATATTGATAGTAACTAACAAAAGAGTTGAGGTTATACGATGTATTTTTTGTTTGGAATTTTGGTTCTTATTAGTTTTGTGTTTGTGATTTTGTTTTCTTATAGGAAGAAGAAAAAAATTCTCTGCCGGCTTGCGTGCATGAATCCATGTGAAAAGGAAAATCTGCTGAATTCGCTGCTTGGACCGCTTGGTTTTTATTATGAGAGCCGGTGGGATGTGATAAGCAGCCGGACGGATGCCTGGCAGAAGGCGTTCGGGTATCTGGATGCTTATAATCGTGCGGCACCGTATTTGTCAATGGTATTTGATTCCTATCCAATATATTTTGATTATGAGGGAAGGACCTGGTTAGTCCAGATTTGGAAAGGGCAGTATGGAATTTGTACCGGATGCGAAATTGGACTTTACTATGCAGATGGAATTGTGAAAAAGAGTGATTATAAGAAAACACTTTTCCATGCGGTGGGTGAGTCAGACTGGCTGGATATGTCTGTTACGCTGTGGAAAGACGGCAAGCGGATTACCAGTTTGGATAAAAGGCACTGGTGGCTTACGGTATTTGACCCCGGAAATTTTTCGAGACCACAGGAGTTATCCATGGATGTATCGGTTCATTTCCGGAATTATGAGTTTGGAAGAAAACTTTGCGAAGCACTGATTGAGGGTGGGATAAAAGAAACGGATATTTTCTGGTCCTGTCAATCTATTTTCTTTCATGTGCCGGAAGGAAGCAGACATTTCACATTATGGCAGCGGTTTATAAGAAGTGTAATGCAGTTTAAAAACCGTGTGTACTGCCGTTTGTTCCGTTTTCTTACAAGGTGTGTGTGCACGAATTTAGACCGGATTTTGTATTTATATTTTTATCTGCCAAGATTTTTACGGCATTTGTTACGTCATTTTTCCAAGCAGTTAAAAAAAGTAAGGAGATGTCGATGAGTTATCAGAAACGATTGGATCAGGCATTTGAAAATGTTCCCGTTCTGCCTCTGGATGACAATCACAAGTATGTGGTGTTTAGTGACTGCCATCGGGGCAGTGGGAATAACAATGACAACTTTATAAAAAATGAGCATTTGTATTTGGCGGCTCTGCGGCACTATAACCGGATGCAGTACACGTATGTGGAACTGGGGGATGGCGACGAATTGTGGGAAAACCGCAAGATGGAGCAGATTTTGGAAGTGCACAACCGGGCATTTGAGCAGCTTGCATTATTTTACCGGGATGACCGATTATATATGGTATACGGTAATCATGATATGGTGAAAAAGAATGCCTCGTTTTGTAATAAGAAGTGCCAGTTATTTTACAGTGTGACAAAGCAGTGCCACGAGCCTCTTTTTCCTAATGTTTCATTTTATTCGGGCTTAATTTTAAGAAATTATGAAAAAAATACGGATATTTACATGACGCATGGGCATCAGGCTTCTTTGATGAATTCAACGTTGTGGCAGGTAAATCGTTTCCTTGTGCGCTATGTGTGGAAACCGTTAGAGCAAATTGGTGTTTTGGATCCCACAAGTGCGGCAAAGAATTATTCGGCTAAACAGCGTACGGAGCGGCGGCTCTCGGAGTGGGCAGCGCAGCGGGGAAAGACGTTGATTACCGGACACACGCACCGTCCGATGAATCAGTATCCGGATTCCTTCTATATCAACTCGGGAAGCTGTGTACATCCTTATCAGATTACGTGTCTTGAATTGGAGGGAGATGAAATTTCTCTTGTGAAATGGTATATGGATGCAAGAAAAAACGGAAATCTGTATGTGGAGAGGAGATTGCTGTAGCGGCAGACGGCGCAGAAACTGAAAAAAAGAGATTCCTTACTTGTTACGACCACCACTTCATGGTAGAATAAAACTATTACTTTGAAACACAACAGAAGGAGGATTTTCATGAAGAAGAGAAGTGCGTGGTTTGCTGCATGGTTTGCGGTTCTTATCATTGGCGTTGTGGCGATGATGGCGGTGGCACCGATGGGAAAGGCAGCGGAGCAGAAACAGTTTATAGTTGGGTTTGACGCCGAATTTCCACCATATGGATATATGGATGATAATGGAGAGTATGTCGGGTTTGATTTAGACTTAGCGGCGGAGGTCTGCAAGAGAAATGGCTGGAAATTAGTAAAACGCCCGATTGCCTGGGATTCCAAGGATTCGGAACTTGCGACAGGCGCGATTTCGTGTATCTGGAATGGATTTACGATGAATGGACGTGAGGATAATTACACGTGGTCAACAGCCTATGTGGATAACTCGCAGGTTGTCATCGTAAAAAAGGATTCAAATGTTCATAAGTTATCCGATTTGAAGGGTAAGCGGTTGATTGTTCAGAGTGATTCGTCAGCGCTCGCTGCTTTGACCGGAGACGATGCGACAAAAGAAAATAAAAAGTTAGCGGCTTCATTGAAAGATTTACAGCAGGTAGCCGATTACAATTCTGCATTTATGAATCTGGAAAGTGGTATGGTGGATGCGATTGCGATGGATATCGGCGTTGCTTCTTATCAGATGTCCGCTAAAGGCGATAATTTCCGTATGTTAGATGAGCGTCTTTCTTCGGAAGAGTATGGAATTGGTTTCAAAAAAGGAAATACGAAACTTCGTGATGAAGTGCAGAAGACTTTGCTCACGATGTTAGCGGATGGAACATTTGAGCAGATTGTAAACAAGTGGGGACTTAAGGATAGTGCGTGTCTTTCGGAAAAGGACACAACATACATAGATGGCGGAAAAGTTCCGTATGTTGATTTTTCAAAAATACAGAAAAAGAATGATAAGACGACAGAAAAATCGGATGGCGTAAAAGCAAATAAGGGTGGTATCTGGTTTATTATGAAGCAGTTAGGCAGTGGTATGTTAGCTACGCTGTCCATCTTTGTATTCACGTTGTTGTTCTCGCTTCCGCTTGGACTTTTGATTGCGGCAGTGAGAATGTCACGGTTTGCTCTGCTTCGGTGGATTGCAAAAATTTACATTTCGATTATGCGTGGTACGCCGTTGATGTTACAGCTTTTGGTTGTGTTCTTTGCTCCGTACTATGTGTTCGGAATTTCAACACCTTACATGTATCGTTTGTATGCGGTTATTATTGGATTTTCCCTGAATTATGCGGCGTATTTCGCAGAGATTTACCGTTCCGGTATTCAGAGTATTCCGCAGGGACAGCGCGAAGCGGCACAGGTCATGGGATACGGCAGACGCCAGACGTTTTTCCGTATTATTTTCCCACAGATGGTCAAACGCGTCATGCCGCCGGTAACAAATGAAGTGATTACGCTGGTTAAAGATACTTCTTTGGCATTTGCCATTGCTTACACGGAAATGTTTACAATGGCAAAACAGATTGCATCGGCACAGGCTTCGCTTATGCCACTGTTTATTGCCGGTTTATTCTATTATATATTTAACTTTGTGGTTGCCTTTGTGATGGAAGCTATTGAGAAGAAACTGGATTATTACCGCTAAGGGAAAGGAGCTACGGCATGAGTATTTTGAAAATAAAGAATATTAAAAAGAGTTTTGGTGAAGATTTGGAAGTGCTGCAGGATATCAGTCTTGCGGTAGAAGAGGGAGAAGTTGTTTCGATTCTTGGTCCGTCCGGTTCCGGTAAATCGACATTACTTCGCTGCGCAACATTTTTAGAGCAGATTGATTCCGGAAGCATTGCGTACGGCGGGAAAGTTTATGTGGAAAATGATACCGCAGGAAATGCTAAAAAACCGGAGCGCGCAAAGATTTTGGAGGCACAGTCAAACTTTGGCCTGGTTTTTCAGGACTTTAATTTGTTCCCGCATTTTTCCGTATTGCAAAATGTAATGGATGCGCCGGTGAAAAATCAGAAGCGTCCGAAACAGGAAGTGGAGAAAGAGGCACGTGCTCTGCTTGCGAAAATGGGACTGGAAGGAAAAGAAGATGCGTATCCGTGTGAACTGTCGGGTGGACAAAAACAGCGTGTTGCGATTGCGAGAGCACTTGCACTGCGTCCGAAAATGCTGTATTTTGATGAGCCGACAAGTGCACTTGACCCAGAGATTACCGCAGAGATTTTACGTGTATTAAAAGGACTTGCTGCAGAGAAAATGACGATGGTTATCGTTACGCATGAGATTGATTTTGCGAGAGCGGTTTCCGACCGTGTGATTTTTATGGATGGCGGTAAAGTAGTAGAAGAGGGTCGTCCGGAAGAAGTAATTGACAATCCGAAAAATGAGAGAACAAAAGCATTTCTCCAGAAACTGCAGGTCTAAAAAAGGGAGGCTTTTTCGATGTATGATAAATTGACGAAAAAAGACATTGAGAAAATGGAGCAGGAAGTCGAGCACCGTAAGTTAGTGGTGCGCAAAGAAGCATTGGAAGATGTCAAAGAGGCGAGGGCGCATGGCGACCTGAGCGAAAATTTTGAATACAAGGCGGCAAAAAAGTTTAAGAACGAAAATGAGAGCCGCATCCGCTATTTGGAGCGGATGATTAAGACGGCGCAGATTGTCGAGGACGAATCCGGTGAGGATGAAGTCGGGCTGAATGATTTGGTGACGGTGCATTTTGAAGATGATGGCATGGAAGAGGAATATAAAATTGTTACAACAGTCCGAAGTGATGCGCTGAATCAGATGATAAGCATTGATTCGCCGATGGGGAAAGCACTTTTGAAACACCGCGTGGGCGAGCGCGTTCTAGTGAAAGTGAACGATAAAGTCAGTTATTATGTGACGATTCACGGGATTCGCAAAAACGATGATGAATCGGAAGAAATTAATAAATTCTAGGTTTTTGCAACGAATCCGATGGAAAGGAAATGAGGAACATGTGGTATACCTGTGTTCAGTGTGGAAAAAAATTTGAATTATCCGAGGCGGAGAAAGATTTTTATGAAGAGAAAAATCTTTCTCTTCCAAAGCGCTGCAAGGAATGTCGGAAGAGAAACCGCATTGAGAAAAATGAAGCGGTTGTTCCGCGAGGGAAAGAAAGAAGAAAACGCCGGAAAAATGCTTTGAGGCAGGTGCCGGTTACGACTTTGATTCTTTTGATTGCGCTTACGTTTGTTTATATTTCGTTTGTGCGGAAGCCGGAAAGCAGTACGCCGAAACAAACTAAGTTAACGCAGGTTACAGAGAATCCGAATTCGAGCATACAAAAAGCAGTCCTTTTTCAAAGTGATGAAAAGTTAAAGGAGCATTATGAAAAACATGGCAAAGCAATGGGATTCGCGTCGGCAGAGGAGTATCTGGCGGCTGCCAATGCGGTGATTTTAAATGAGGAAGCACTGCATAAAACGCAGAAAGATGGAGATGATGTATATTATCTGGAAGAGACCAACGATTTTGTTGTGGTTTCGCCACAGGGGTATTTGCGGACGTATTTTCGACCGGAAGATGGGATAAAATATTATCGGCGGCAGTAGGCTGCCGATTTTTTTAGTTAAAAAATAAAATGAATTTAACTAGACAAATTTGACATTTTAGTATAATATGACTGTATAACAAGACAAAGGTGGCGTGTTAAAATGAGTCGATTAAATTATAAAGAATACCAAAAACTAATTGGTGATAGAATAAAGCAATATCGTGTTAATGCTGGAATTTCACAGAAAGATTTAGAGAATGAATCGGGAGTGTCCGTTCGCAGCATATCCAGATTAGAGCAGGGAGCATCGGTTCAACTTGAGAGTTTAATAAAAATTTTAACGGCGCTTAATCTGGATGCCAATCTTGATTTGTTAATACCTGACCAGACAAAACGACCATCTTTTTACTTAGAAGATAGCCGGAAGCCAAAGCAGCGAGTTCGCAAAAAAGAGCGTTCTAATGATAATTTTAAATGGGGAGATGAGAAATAATGAATACAACAGCAGAAGTATATTTATGGGGAACCAGAGTTGGGATAATTCATCAGGATTTAGATAAACCGTATGCATCATTTGAATATGATAGTGAGTTTTTGAAAAGCGGAATAGAAATTTCACCGATAAGAATGCCACTTAGCAACATTGTTTATGAGTTTCCTCTTCTTTCAGGAGAACCTTTTTTTGGTATGCCGGGATTAGTTGTAGATTCCTTACCAGATACATTTGGAAATAAGGTAATAGAACAATGGCTTATTTCACAGGGAAAATCAATAAAAGATTTTACAGCAATTGATAGATTGTGTTATACGGGAAAGAGAGGAATGGGAGCTCTTGAGTATGTACCTGCAAGTTCGGAAATGAGTGACATTGATGAGAATATTAATGTATCTGAAATGGTTAAATTTGCATCTGATGTGCTAAATCAGAGAAAATTAATTACGTTAAATGCACAGGAAAAATTAACATATTCACAATTGGTACAGGTGGGAAGTTCTGCTGGTGGTGCACGAGCGAAGGCATTAATAGCATGGAATGAAAAAACAAATGAGATTCGTTCCGGACAGCTCAATCTTGATGAGAATTATGATTATTGGCTGATGAAGTTCGATAATGTGGCAAAGAATGGTGATCATGGATTGGAGGATGTGCCGGAGTACACGTTAATCGAATATGCATATTATAAAATGGCATTGGATGCCGGAATTTTGATGAGTGATTGCAGAATATATTCAAATGCCGGAGAAAACCATTTTATGACAAAGAGATTTGACCGTATTCATGGAAAAAAAGTGCATATGCAGTCGCTTGGGGCGATGGCACATATTAGTTATAAAGAGCCAAGATTATGTAGTTATGAAATGGCAGCAGGGTATATGCGGGAAATCTATTTACCAATGAAAGATATTGAGCAATTTTATAGTAGAATGGTATTTAACTGTGTAGCGGTTAATCAAGATGATCATGTAAAAAATATATCATTCCTAATGAATCGAAGTGGAGAATGGAGGCTGTCACCAGCATATGATGTAACTTATTCTTATGATGTTACCAATAAGTGGTTAAGTGCACACCAGATGACGATTAATGGGAAAAAGAGCAATATAAATCTTACTGATTTGCTGATGGCTGGTGAGAATATGGGGCTTAAAAAGAAAAAGTGTAAGGATATCATTTCCCAAATTAGTTTAGTTGTTTCTGATTTTGAAAAATATGCGGAGGAGTTGAATATAAGGGAAAAGACATTTTGTGATATCAAGAAGATTCTTGATCAAAATAAGGTGGAAGTATAGAAAAAAATATTTCCCCCTCTTGACGAATTTTGTGAATGGTGCTATAACAGAGTTGTAACTAAAAAACAATTATAACAAGAGAAACGAAACGCCAATTTAATATCGACATTCCGCAAACTTCCCTATGTTATCAATTTGTATGAATGGAGGAAAAGACAAATGACTACTTTAAAAGTACAAAGAAGAAACATGGAAACTAAGGCTAAAAAGCTGAGAAGAGAAGGCTATGTTACAGGTAACCTTTTTGGCAAAGAAATCGAGGGTTCGATTCCACTGCAGATTGAAAAGCAGGAGGCAGAGAGAATCGAAAGAGAGTGCATGAAAGGAAGCCAGCTCTACCTTGAGTTAGACGGGAAAACATATGATGTGTTAATCAAAGAGATGGATTACCGTCCGATGGACCATCAGATTCTTGAGATGGATTTCCAGGCATTAGTAAAAGGTGAGAAAGTACATTCCGTTGCGGAAGTGATTCTTTTGAATAAAGAGAAAGTAACCGAAGGTGTACTCGAGCAGCTTCTGGAAGAGATTGCTTATAAGGCAACGCCGGAGGAATTGGTTGAAAAGGTTGAGATAGACTGTGCTGCTCTGAGACTGGGTGATACGTTGAAAGTAGCAGACCTTGACATTGCAAAGAATGATAAGATTGATTTGCAGACCGACCTTGATGCACCGATTGTCAGCATCCTTGCAAGCAACAATGAAGTGCCGGAGGATGAAGAGGAATCGGCTGAAGAATAATGGATTAAATCCCCATGAGTGACTTATTTCTCATGGGGATTTTTATAAAATTACAGTTAGTATTCTACTTTATAATATGGGGTTAGTATACCGGCTTGGTTTCGAAACCAACTGTGAATAGAGGAGAACATGATATTATGGTGATAAAGCCATGGCTTTGAAATAAGTTCTTCCTCAATATAATATTTTAAGAGTTTCATATTTTCATAAGTATCTACCAGTATAATAAATTGCATTTCTCCAGGATAATTTTTATAATAGGTCTCCAATTTGTGTATTGCATTTCGGATTGTTTTTTTATTTACATTCTTTATGTATTCAAAATAGTTTTTTTGCTGATTTTGTATACATAGATGCATCTTAAAAAAAGTATCATTATCAGTAATCTTTTTTGATATATCATAGTATACAAAATAAGGATCGAATAACAAGGAATTTAAAACAACTTGATTCGAAATGATACAGTTAATAGTATCAAATATGATTATACCGGCGCTATCCGAGCATAGTTTTTGTTGAGGCTCATAGTCTAAAGGAGCCTTTATACGTTTTATATATTGCTTTCCCTTTGCGGTAATATGATAGAACGCTACATGACGGTCATCGATACATTTTGGATTATTATTGTGATTATTATGACATAGAACTTCAGCTTGAAGTACTCCCATGTAGCCTAGGTAGCATATAATATTGGATAATTTTTCTTGAGAAATTGAAAAATCAAGTAAATGCAAATAAAGATACAGTTGTGAGAAAAGCATACCCTTTCCTGCGGCTAAAATACCTAATACAGCCAAACAAAGTGAGTGGTCTATTTTATTTGGGGTTGTTTTGTCAAATTTATAATTACTAAGGAAGACAGAACAATTTTCTGTGCAAAAAAAGGGCTCCTGAATAATTTCGGTAAGCTGTCTGTTAAAAAAGTTCTTTGATTTGTAAAAGAAACCAGAACGCCAATGATTGTATTTTGAGGACATGTATTCACCTCCTGAGCAATTTAAGTTGTAGTTGCCATTTTTTATTTTCTGAAGCCACCCATGCATGGAACTATAATTTTTGCAATTGTATAAAATTGTTGCATATTCCTTCCTTTTTTGTGGTTCTTCGCTAATAAGCAGATTTATTTGCGTGTTTATATATTGCTTTACATCATTAAAAAAGGAATGCATAATATCTAAATCAATGTTTTTGTAATAGTTACTCCATCCACGGTTAAAGGCACCCAATAAAACAAAACGCTGTTCAACGGACAAAGATTTGTTGTGTAGAATTTTGTCAATGCGCATAAAGACATTATTTTGGCTCTTTTTTGATACCGAAGGAGTATAAGTTCCATCTTGTTTTAATGTGAAACCATATCCTAAAAAATTAAGTTCGGAGGGTAAACAAATATTTGTTTTTTCTGAATTCAAAGTGAGCTGTAAATTATTTTGAATAAAAGATGTTACATCAGTTAAAATGTTCTGTGCCTCCGTTTTTGTATTGCAAAAGATAACCATATCATCAGCATAGCGAACAAAGGGGATTTCTTGTTTCTCTAAGTATTTATCTAACACATCTAAATAAATATTAGCCATAAGTGGGCTTAATGCTGAACCTTGTGAAATTCCCATTGTTTTTTTGTCGTTTTTCTTGCCCTTTTCTACTACTTTAATTTTAACATAACGTTGAATTAGAGAGAGCAGTTTATTGTCCTTTATTTCTTTTTCTAAAAGTTCAAAAAGGAGTTTATGATTTACGGTGTCAAAAAATTTGCGAATGTCTAAATCTACGATTACCTGCATACCATTGTTAATGTGCATAAGGCAGCTATCAATTGCATCTAAACAGTTTCTTCCCTTACGAAAGCCATAGCTGCTTTCACTAAATAAAGGTTCATAGTGAGGTGAAAGAGCCAGTTGCATAGCATATAGAATCAGGCGGTCAGTCATACATGGAATTTCTAATTTTCTTTTCTCTTTTTTTCCCGGTTTTGCAATATAGCATGCCATAACAGGTCTTGGTTTGTATGTTCCGTTTTCAAGTTTTTGTTTAATAATATTTTTGTTTTTGTGCCAGTATTCGGAAAATGCATCCATGGACATTTTATCAATTCCCGGGATTCCCTTTTTCTTATTCAGATGTTCAAGGGCTGTATTTAAGTTATTTTCAGATAAAATTTCTTGCAATGTCATACTAATCGCCTCCGTTCTGTGTAAAGGTTCTAACAAAAGTTTTTTGTATTCCATAGTCAGGAAGTCTCTTTTTTCCTGTTGTATTGCCATTATAAACGGACCATCCGCCAATCTGATTGAGAATAGCTTCTAATTCAAAAGCATCTCGGCGTTTCATGTCGGAACGGTCTTTTCCTAAGCAATCGCACCATAATTCCAGTAAACATATCTCTGTTTTCCTAGATAAAGTAAGATAATTGTCGATAAGCCCCTGTCTCGGATCTGATTCCATGGCAAGTCGCTGGTTTTCTTTTGCCAGACATTCAATATCTTTTTCAAGAAATAGAGGTTCGCCCTGTTTATAATATGTTATTGCTTCGGCCCAGAGTTGTTTAATTTCATCCTCATTTATATCCCATGGTTTTTTGTGGCCTTTTCCGGAAACATTTACCGGCCAGAACCGGCGGTTGCCAGTAATATCACGTAAAAATCCATCGTTTGTATTGGTAGTACCGACAATAATTGAACTTCGTGGATGTGTTGAGACATGGATTTCATAGGGAGCACGATACTGGTCATCCATTCTTGATAAAAATGATTTTACAGTTTCTACTTCCACTTTTCGAATGCCTGCCAATTCGCTGAGTTCCATAATCCATATGCCTTGTAACTTTTCCGCTGCAGATTTATCTTTCATGTCTGCAATTGTCATGGAATCGGAATACCACGCTTGTCCCATCTTTTTAAATAAAGTACTTTTACCAATTCCTTGTTCACCACATAAAACTAAAATGGTATCGAATTTTATTCCGGGTCTGAAAATACGAGCAACGGCAGCTACAAATGTTTTGCGAGAGATAGCACGAACATAAGGAGTATCTTCTGCACCTAAGTAATCAATTAAGATAGTATCCAATCGGTTTGTTCCATCCCAATTCAAAGATTTTAAGTAGTTTTTTATTGGATGGTATCTTTTTTCTGAACTTAGTGTAGCATAAAGTGCATCTTTACATTTTCTGGGAGCATATATATGGTAATTATCTTCCAGATACATTTGTAAACAGGGAAAATCCGTAGTATCCCATCCGGAAGCTTCGGTTTTCCATGGAACTGCCCCAATAATATCAAGTGTTTTTTTCATTTCATTAAAAACAATATTTTTGAGGTTTGGGTCAGATTTTAAAATGAGGGCAATGTTAGGCATTGTACATAAAGCCTCACCATTCATATTACGGGTCAACCTGTTTTGCCACACATTATTATTAGGCAAATTCATAACCATCACCTCCCTGTGGTATGACGTTTTGACTAATTGGGGTAAATTCCTCGTCTGCTGAGACATGTCCATTTAATCCCGGGCCATCTTTAATCTTTTGAATGTTCCCAAGCAAAGAAGCAATTCCCTTGTTTCCTCCGACATTATAGCCATAAAATACGATGCTGACATTTCCATAGCATCCGGAATAAAAATCATTCGGATTTGTAATTGGCTGCACATTTTGGTCGACGATTTGTGGAGGCTGCTTAGACTTTGCAGCAATATAGTAACATCCACGGAAAATAGGATTATCAGGTTTTTCTACATCCCCATCGTGGAGTGGAGATTTGCAATTAGCAGGAATGCTGCCACCCCATTTGGCTACAGACTTGTTTTTTACATATTCTAGAGTTGCGTTAATCATTTCCAGAGTATGTAAATCTTTTTTGTCAATGATAGCAATTAATGAATATTTTTTTCCTCCGAATAAAGTGCAAGGTTCCCAACAGTTCAAATATGCGATTCTACATGGAATAATAATTCTGCTTTTTTTTGCCATATCATTTTTCCTCCTTTGATTCATAGTTTTTGCTTTCGATAAATTTGTTTTCTTCGACAGCTACACAATAATATTGTAGTATGCAGCTTAGTGCATCAGACAAATTGGAAATACTGTCGATTACTTCTTCTAAAAACATTTTGACGAGTTCATCAGGCATCAAATTCCCCCCTTTTTCATTTGATTTACCTTTTGTTTGAGTGGACCTTCAATTAAATTTCGTAAAAAAGGACTTTTTTTCCAGTCTTTTCTTCGATGCAGTTCAGAAATACTTTTGCCGTATCGAAAAAACTCGTGCGCTTTCTTTCGATAACGGATATAATATAAATAGTAAGTTTTGTCGTGTGCTTTGAAGTAAAACTGGAGAATACCTCTTCTTTTGCAAGGTATTGAGTAAATAACATTTTTCCGCATATTTTGTTCACCTCCTTTGTGCTGAACTAACGAGTGAATATCTTGTGTGATAAATATAATAAAAAATAGTAACCAAAAAGTAACGAAAATACGAAAGGGGCAAATGGATGAAAACAATTTTAAAATTAACGGAACATTTATTGATTGATTTATCTACTGGGGAGTGTTATGACCAAGAGGGATACAGTAATTCACAGCTTAGAGAACGCCTTACATCAGGTCAATTAAAACTGCTGAATTATTTTGTGGAGAACAGGGAGCTGCTATGTTCTTTCAGTCAGTTAGAAGGATTATTTGATGATGAGTTAGGCGATTATAAAATGCCGGGAATTAAACAGCAGATATGGAGGATTAAGCAAAAGTTAAATAATATAGATATTAATTTTGGAGCGGATGAATCAAAATGGGTATTTCAATCTGTATCTGGACGTGGTTACATATTTCATATGCCAATCCATGGAAGAATTTATCAACGTAATGCACCTAGTGATTTTTTATGGCACATTACGCCGGAGTTTTGTGCAAATTTATTTCTTCATAATGATGAGGACAAAGAAAAATTACGACATCATTTTTTTTCAGGGGAAGCAGATTGCAAAGTTACAATGCAGGCGGTTTGTAATGAGATGCACTTTATGAATTTGCAATACCGGAATATTTTACAGAGTGTGATGGCGCGGATTCCTAAATCGGATACAATTGCGCCGATTATGCTAATGGGTGATAAAGGGAGTGGAGTATCTACGCTTACATGTGCTTTAGGAAAATATTTGTCAGAAGAAAAACCCAATTGGAATGTATACTATTGTGATTTATCGAGAATCCAATTTAAAGGAAAACAGACACTTAATGAGATATTTATGTACTTAGATGAAAATCATATCGGCAAAGTAAGGAAAAATGTGATTATAATTGACAATCCACAAGATAATGCAGAAATATTTGAATCTATTTATTCGTTCTTTATGCAAAATAATTTTGAGAATATTCATTTTGTTATAACAGGTTATAAAGCATCGTTGCTTCCGTTTTTGAAAGATAGTTCCCTTTTGTTAAATAATATTTTTCCTTATGCATTTTATATTAGCAATCAGGAAAGAAAAAGAATCCTATCGTCATCTATACAATTTCAAACGCTGGAATATTATGATTTTCCAACGGAAGTTAAAGTTCAGGCGGTTAATGGAATGGCAGATAGTTATTTAATTATGAAACCTATAGAGAAAGACATTGTTACAAAAATTCTGTCCGATTTAGAATATGAAGTTAAGAATATAAAAGAGTTGTTTTTGGAGTTTGTATATCAATATAATAGTATTTTGTTTGAGAGGGGTATTTCACAGAAATGCATATATATTCCGAATATGGAAATGGAATGGAGCGAGTGGGAAGTGAAGTGCGAGACTCTCGATGCAGACTGCAATAAAATATTGTTATCGGAATTGTTTCCATATATTGCGGTGCTGAACATATTAGATATTCCCGTGACTTTTGAATTAGTTCGTAAAATGACCGGCTATTCCTACCAAAATCGATTATTGCGTCTGTTTTATAAAAAATACGGAAATATATGGTTTGAAAATGGCGAGTTTATATTTCGCAATGAAAGTATTCCCTTTATATTCTTTTCCATGTTTCCTGAATATAAGCCGCTGTTTTTTATTCAGGAATTAATTGCCCATGATTATATGGATTGTTCAACATTGCTTCTTTTTATAAAGCACGTTATATGGTATCCGCTTAAATGCTATAAGGATACTTCATGGCATCCGTATGTTGAAAAATTAATAGAAATGCTTCAAAAAAATGGTGCTTATCAAAGGATATGTAATGATTATTTAAAAGATAATAATTTGAAAAATCTTACTGATGTATGGGAGCAGGAGTCTAGACCGGTTATTGATTATGTGCATGCATTGAAATTTTTTCATTATTGTCAGTCGCAATAGTTGTTGCCAATGTTGCCGATAAAACTGCAAACCTCTTTTTGCTTAGTGTATTCTACTTTCTGGTTTTATCGGCAACATGATAATATATTTGTATTACTTTATTAAAAGAAATAGTATTTTTGTTATTTGCTTACAAAGTAAATATATGGTAATATATTTTTCGGATGAGTAAGAAGAAGATACATAGAGTGGTTGATAAAATGAAGGAGGGATTATGAAATAGTGAGTAGAAACAAGGATTTTCCTGAATTTGGAAAAAATAGGATTTAGTACTACAAGCACTTACCCAGCAAATTGACATTTAGAAGGAGGCTTTACTATGATGAAACAAAAATATTTTACTGTTTTAATACTGTTAATTGCATTAACAGTATCCTCTTTAGATTTTACATTTGTAAGCAAGGCAGACTCTCAGGATAACGCACCAACTGTAATTAAAACTTGCAGTTGTACTATTAATGGGACCGAACGGGTTTTAACCTTATATTCAAATGGTAAACTTTTTTTTAAAGTATTAAATTCAACTTATTCAGAGCTTTTAGATTTAGATATAACAGCTGTTGGTTTTGATAAGCTTGGGACCCTATATTGTATTGATTCTGACAATATTATACGTTGGTGGAATTACGACTTAGCATACGACGCTCCCGGCCTAAATGCCATCTTTATATCAGTAAATAATGAAGAAATAGGTATCGATAATGTTAAAGAATTAATACTTGATGAAGACAACAACTATGTTATTGGTTTTAGAACTTTTTCTGGAGATACTTATCCAACATTAACAATGTCGGAAATGAAAGCTTACTATGATATTCCTGACAGTCCTACACCAACGCCTACTCCGACCGCACCAGTATCTACTCCTTCTGCAGCTCCAAAAGTTACCCCTACTACTCCTCCAAAAAACACAACTGATCCTGTTGTTACACCAAAAACAGTTACAACAAAGAAAGTTGTTAAAAAGAAAGCTGGTTATTCCTGTCTTTCTATTGGAAATAAAGTAACTAGCAAGTACAAACTTGCAAAGGGTAAACTTACTTGGAAAGGAAGCAGCAAGAGTAAGAAATATTCTGGAATTAAGTCAGCTGCATTCATAAAGAAAAGTGGCAACCTTGTCTTTTTGACTAAAAAAGGTAAAGTATACACCTTATCTCCTAAAGGGAAGAAAAAGTGTATTGTTAAAAAAAAGGGTAAAAAACTTATCTTAAAAAATAAGTTTGCAGTAAAAGTCCAGGTAGGCAAGAAGTTTATTAACATAGCTAATAAGTGAAAATTTTAGTGCTAAATCCTAGGAGAGGAAATGATTTTATTGTTTCCTCTCCTTTATACATATAACGCAATAATATAAAAAAATAATTTTGTTTAAAATTAGGCTATGTCGACAGACATATTATTACTAGGGTGGTACAGGTAGAAAGGAGGTGAAAGCTAATGTTAAAAAAAAGAGAAAAAAAGGTAGCAATGATGAATTAAGAGAGTTGGAGTTGGAACTGGGGCATACGAACATCGACAATTTCCCAAAAGAAAAAGATACGCAACGCAAAGAAGAAAATTATGTAGCCGTAATTTTTTTTGGGTTGTGTGTTCACTTTATGTAGTGGCTTGACTAAGAAAGGAAAATAATGTAAAATTAATTGCATCAAAGAAAGAGGTGACGAGTATGATAAATTTTAATAAAACACAACAGATGACGGATATTATAAATGAATCTATACAATATAGTGGGATTGAAAAAGAAGTTATTGGAACACCAATATATAATCGCTTACATAGAGTATTACAAAACTCCATGGTTTACTTGACATATCCATCTAACAAAGTAATATAATGGTCTCATAAATTAAGACACTGAACACGACATTTCTTAATGAATC
>NZ_QTVH01000010.1:0-100251 GCF_003435975.1 Clostridium sp. AF36-4
TAAAATGTACTTGGGTCATGTAAAAGTCCTCCTGGGTATGTTTTTGTCGTTAATAAAACAGCTAATACACCGGTTGAACCAGCAAACATAGAAGTAAACAATCCTACGTTTGTCATATCACCTGTTTTTACAGGGTTCTTTTGTCCGCTAGGCTTTGTTGGAGTAGTTGGCTTGCTCGGTTTCTGTGGCTGTTGTGGACTTACAGGTTTATTTGTTACTTTTTCTTTTACGGTAACTGTAATTGTTTTTTTAGTAATTGCACCATTTTTATCTACTACACGGAAAGTTACATGATAAGTGCCAGCCTTAGAAGTATCTACATCATTTGCAATAATGTTATCTTTTGTTAAAATAATCGTTCCGTCCTCTTTATCTGTTGCTGTCACATTTGCCAATGGGTCGAACGTATCGCCTACATTCAATGTAACATCATTTGCTGAAATGATTGGAGCAGAGTTAAGGTCGCCTGTATTTTGTTTCACAGTTACAGTAATCGTTTTTTTAGCAGAAGCTCCGTTTTTATCTGTTACTTTATAAGTCACATGGTAAGTACCAGCCTTAGAAGTATCTACATCATTTGCAACAATATTATCTTTTGTCAAAGTGATAGTTCCGTCCTCTTTATCTGTTGCTGTTACATTTGCCAATGGGTCGAAAGTATCGCCTACATTCAATGTAACATCATTTGCAGAAATAGTTGGTGCTGTATTATCTTCTCCTTGTGAGTTTAACGATAATTCTACTTTTAAAACAACGTTTCCGTCTTTATAAGTACCGCAATCATACTCATAAGTAACTGGTTTTTTTACATCATCTACCGTTATAATTCCTGTATCTTTATCTAAAGTTCCATTTGCAGTAACTTTTACTTTTGAAATATCTATTCCTTGTTCAACATCTTTTTTTAAGTCGATTTTATTCCCTTTAATATCAATATAACCGTTGCCTACAAAAGCATGATTATTTTCAAGAACTTTATTCTCTCCGACATTTAACCAGTATAAATCATCGCAAATTAATTTTTTAATTTTTGTGTTTTTACTTATATCAAGACCTCTTATCCCTTGTTCAAAAATTTCACCGCAACGTAGCATTTCAAGTTCTAAATTATTGCTTAAATCTAATTTTTTAATAGTTGTATCATGACAAAAAAGGCGTGTCAGTTTTGTGTTTTTTGTTACATCTAATTCAGCTATATTTGTCATATAACATGATAGTTGTTTCAAATTAGGGTTCTTACTTATATCAAGTGTTTTTACTTTTGTATCTCCTATATCTAAAGTGACTAATTGCGGATTATGTGTGACATCAAGTTCCATTAATCCTGTATTGCTACAAGATAGTTGTTCTAAGTTAGGATTGTTTGTTACATCTAAATTGGAAATAGAGGTACTATCTGCAAATAACGTATTCAATTTTTCATTCTTAGATACATCAAGACTGTTAATTGATGTATTATCGCAAACGAAAGCTTCCAAATTCGGATAACGTGTTAAATCAACGCTTCTTACTTTTGAAGAACGACAATCTAATCTTTTTAAAGATGAGTTTTTAACCGGACTTAAGTCTGAAACAGAAGTCGTAGAAACATCTAAAGACTGCAAATTTGTTAGATATTGAATACCCTCTAATGAAGATATCGTTTTCATATCATGCAAGTTTAAGAATTGGGCTTTTGATATTTCATCAACAGATAACACACTATCGCCGTCTTTATCAAATTCTGCAATGATTTGTTCTCTAAATACTTTGTCTGGAAAATGTGCTTCATCAATAGCAATGCTTCCAGCTTTTACTTCTGTATTTTTGCTTGCTTCAACGGTCTTATCTTCGGTAACCACTTCTTTTTCTGGTGTTGCAGGTGTTTCCTGTTTTGTACTTTCTTCTTTTAAAGTTTCTGCATTTTCAGCAGTTTCTTCCTGTTCCTTGTCTGTTATATTCTCTTGTACTTCTGCGTTTTCTGTTTTCTGTTCCACAGGAACTTGCTCTGTCTTGTTTTCTTCTACAACGGCTTCCTGCACAACTTCTGTGTTTTCCTGTGCCATGACAGGAGTAGGAAGCCCTGTAAGTGCAGTTGTTGTTCCAATCATCAATGCGGAACTTACTGCAAGGACTTGTTTTTTCTTCATAGTTTGTTCACTCCTTATTTTTCATAAATTCTTTGCATAGAAAAACGCACAAACTCCCCCTTATAACTGGATAATCTGTGCGTTCTGTTTATTATTGATAGAATTGAAAAAAGGGCAGAATTTACTTGTCTGTCTGTCTGTCTGTCTGTCTGTCTGTCTGTCGCAAGCGTAACAATGTGTGAACATGACTGTCAACCCTTTCTTTCAAAAAAATTCAATCCTTGCTTCTATACAAAAAACATTATACTGGAAACAAACACCTCTTTCAATCTTTTTATGCGTGCAAGATAAAAAAATTGAGACATCACACTTTTCCTTTTTTCCTCTTGAGTACCCACAACAGAAAAGAAAAAGCCCTGTCAAGAGCTTGCCACCATTGGTGGTGCTTTGCACTCTTGATCGGGCTTTTTGTTTGCTGTATCTTCTCGCAAGAGGAAAAAGATTACTCGTCCTCATCATCAAAATGGTTATTCCTTAATACTTCCCGTAACAGTTCCATATCCTCTTTTGAGTTCGGATTTATCATTTTCACGACTTGATAAGGTGTCCTATATTTATGTCCCTCTATGCTTTCCCCAAACATATCCATACTGTATAAATCATCATAGCGGTCTAGTAATTTTTGAAACTTCAAATGCTGGATAAATTCTTTGATTGGGTAAAGGTCGGACGCTTCAATGCTTTTCCCGTTGATATAGTCTGTAATGTATTCCCGTAACTTTTCCAACTCATATTCCAGCCATTCTTCCTCGCTGTCAAAGAAGTTATCATAGTGTCCGTGTTTCAGTTCTGCATTTAGACGTTCTTCTGTTCTTAAAAACTGACAGACTTCTTTTTCAGACTGATTGACATACTTCCATTCTCCCGATAATAATTCATTCGGCGTTACGTCCAGCACTTCCATTATCTTTTCCAGCGTTTCATAAGCAGGATAGTTCAACCCTCTTTCAATCTTGGAAAGGCTCTGCATATTGATACCGATTTTGTCCGCAAGTTCCTGTTGTTTCATTCCCCTAAATTTTCTTATGGTCTGTATATTATTTCCTAAATGGCTTATTTTCATTGCACAACCCTCCATATCTCGTTATATCTTCACTGTTATAAGTCTATCATGCTTAATATGATTTGTAAAGACAAAAAAAGATATTGACAAATAAGCATATAAGAATTACTATGCTATTGTGAGTGAATAAGCACAATAGCATGAAATACAAAAACATTCAAAAAGAAATACCCATCTGATTAAACCCGTAGATATGAATATTGGTTGAAATGGAACTTGTTAGAAAAGGCAAAACAGGACTTGCTGACAAAGTATTTCTGACACGGTGGCGGAAGCCTCTCAGGCTTACCGCCATGACACCTTGTGTCAAGGGGAAGAAATGCTTTGTCGGCTGGCGAGCCTGCGAGCCTTGACTGTGCCCCCGTTATCTAACAGGGGGGCACTATTTCACAAAAGACAAGTCAAAAACCATACAACCCCAAACCTGTGAGTAGTAATGAGAAGTTTTAAGAAGATAGTAATTTCACATTCTTTTGAATAGTGGTTTACAGGTATTTCAAGGCTGTTGTGGGATTGGAGGAATACAATGAACAATTTAGAATTTGCACTTGAAATGAAGAACAAACGTCTTGCAAGCGGTCTTTCACAAGGAGAACTTGCAAGTCTTACCCATGTATCAAGATATAGTATCAACCGCTTTGAGAACGGAAAAGCCAACGCAAGTAAAGAAACACAGAACATTATCCTGCGTTGTCTGAATTACTATGTCTGTGATAAGCCTTTTTATCTGCTCGTTGATTATCTGTCTGTCCGTTTTCCAACGACTGACGCATTAGAAGTTATCCGAAAGGTGCTTGGCATGAAAGCGGACTATTTTATCCATTATGACTATGGGTATTATGGCTATAAGGAGCATTATGCCTACGGGGAAATCAAGGTCATGGCTTCTGATGATGAACACATGGGTGTATTTTTAGAATTAAAAGGGGCAGGCTCACGCAACATGGAATATGTCTTACAGGCACAGAACAGGGATTGGTATTCATTTTTAAACCGCTGTCTTGACTGTGGCGGTGTTATCCGACGTTTTGACTTGGCAATCAATGATATGTGCGGTCTGCTGGATATTCCCGTTTTGTCTGAAAAATACAAAAATGGCGGTGCGGATTGTCGCTGTAAAAACTATGAAAATGTACAAGGTGGAAAACTAAGCGGAAAAAACCGTAATTTAGCAAGTACCCTTTATATCGGCTCAAAGGCAAGCACAAAATATTTCTGCCTGTATGAAAAACAAAAGGAACAGGCAACCAAAAAGAAACATACGGATATTATCAACCGTTTTGAAATTCGTCTGCGTGATAAAAAGGCAGTACAGGCAGTTGAGGAATTGTTATTGACATATAACCCTCATGGGTTGGTGTTTTACCTTATTACTGATTTTGTGCAATTTCCCGATTATCCGCTGTGGGAGATATTCATTTCCCATGACAGTTTACCTTTTGAAATGAACCCCGTACCTGTCAATATGGAACGCACTCTGCAATGGCTGGAAAGACAGGTCATGCCGTCAATCGTGATGATAGAGGAAATCGACAGGCTGACAGGCTCAAACTACATGAAAATGATTGATGAATGTACCAACCTTTCCGAAAAACAGGAAATGCTTGTAGAACAGATGTGTACGGATATAGCAGATGTAATCGAAAGTGAGGGGGTGTTTTATGAGTAATGCACAGGATATTCCCGTATGGGAAAAATATACCCTTACCATTGAAGAAGCGTCAAAGTATTTCCGTATCGGAGAAAACAAGTTAAGACGCTTAGCAGAGGAAAACAAGGACGCTGGCTGGCTCATTATGAATGGCAACCGCATACAGATTAAACGCCGACAGTTTGAACAGGTTATTGACAAATTGGACGCAATCTAATGCAAATGAGCCTTGTATGTGTTATGATGAACACAAGTCATATCAAGGCTCTTTCCAACAAGGAAAGGAGCAGACACCATGAAAGAAAAAAGACGGGATAGTAAAGGACGTATCCTGCATACTGGAGAGAGCCAACGAACAGACGGGAAATACTTATATAAATATGTAGACGCATTTGGAAACACAAAATATGTGTATGCTTGGAGATTGACACCCACAGACCCGACACCAAAGGAAAAACGGGAAAAACCCTCACTTCGTGAACTGGAACAGCAGATAAGACGGGATATTGAGGACGGTATCGACAGCACAGGCAAGAAAATGACGCTTTGCCAACTCTATGCCAAACAGAACTTACAGAGGGCGAATGTGAAGAAAAGCACACAAAAACAACGGGAACAACTCATGCGGTTATTGAAAGAGGACAAGTTGGGTGCTAGGAGCATTGATGCGATAAAACCCTCTGACGCTAAGGAATGGGCGTTACGCATGAAAGATAAAGGCTTTTCCTATAACACCATTAACAACCATAAACGCTCGTTAAAAGCGTCATTCTATATCGCCATACAAGACGATTGTGTAAGGAAGAACCCTTTTGATTTTAAGTTAAGTGAAGTCCTAGAAAATGATACCAAAGAGAAAGTCGCATTGACAGAGGAACAGGAACAAGCCTTACTCTCATTTATCAAGACAGACAATGTGTATCACAAGCATTATGATGATGTGCTGATACTGTTAAAGACTGGACTTCGTATCTCGGAACTGTGCGGACTGACAGTAGCTGATATTGATTTCAAGAATGAAGTTGTAATTATCGACCACCAGTTACTAAAGAGCAAGGAACAGGGCTATTATATTGAAACGCCTAAGACGAAAAGCGGAATAAGACAAGTGCCATTAAGTAGAGAAACAATACAGGCATTTCAACGGGTTATGAAGAAACGCCCAAAGGCAGAACCATTTGTGATAGACGGACAGAGCAATTTCTTATTTGTCAATCATAAAGGCAAGCCCAAAGTTGCGATTGATTACAACGCCTTATTTGTCCGTATGGTAAAGAAATATAACAAGCACCACAAGGACAATCCCTTGCCACATATCACACCGCATACGCTACGCCATACATTCTGCACAAGACTGGCAAGCAAGAACATGAACCCAAAAGATTTACAGTATATCATGGGACATTCAAACATTAGTATCACAATGAACTGGTACGCTCATGCGTCCATAGATACCGCAAAATCAGAGGTTCAGCGTCTAATCGCATAGAAGTATTTACCACGATTTTAACCACGCTTGATAGCGAAAATATAAGAAGATAGACCTAGATATGTGAGGTTTACCACAAAAGCAAAATGCCCGTAGAGCCTATAAAATAAGGCTTTGCGGACATTTAAGGAGATATAAAAAGATAGTCAAAAAGACATATATAATTTAAATTAAATGTTGAATATTTTTTGTCGGGAAATTTTATGCTGGAAAGGTTTCAAAGTGAAAAAAATCCATTTGATTTGGTGTATTTGGATATGGATATGGATGAGAAAAGCGGCTTGGATCTGGCAAAAGAAATCCGGCAGAATTATCACAGTGACTGTTTGATTTTGTTTTTGACAAACTATCCGAAGTATATGCAAAATAGTTTTGATGTAAGGGCATTTCAATATATGATTAAACCGGTTCAATTTGATGAGTTTGAAAAAAAGTTTAATGCAGCTAGAAAATACTTGGAAAAAGATGATAAAAATCGTGTAGTATTAAAAATAGATGAGGATAATGTTGTCTTTTTTACAAACGAAATTTATTATATTGAAAAAGAGAAAAGTTCCAAACAATTTCTGGTGTATTTGGAGGATAAATGTGTAGTGGCAAAAGGGGTATTGAGTGCAATTGAAAATCAGTTGCTGGAACAGCATTTTATGCGGACACATCGTTCCTATCTGGTAAATATGAAACATATTCGGAGAATTCAGAAAAATGATTTGGTTTTATCCAATGGGAATTTGGTTCCGATTAGCAGACGGAAAGAAAAAGAGTTGAAACAGCAGTTTATGAGATATGCGATACTGGAGAGATGAGAATGAGTGAATTAATGTTTGCGTTAGCTGGAATTTTTGATACGTTAGTGATAGCAATTTATTTTTGTGGAATTTTTAAAAAGAAATGGGCACGGGGTACTTATGTTTCAATTGGTGTGGTGTCTGCAATTTGGTTTGTTATTTCATACTTTTTGTCCGTTTATCATTTACAGATAGGAGTAGTAATAGCCAGTCTTCTGTCGCTGTTTTTTCTTTCCTGTGCTTTTGAGGGAAAGCTTGGAAGCCGTATTTTTCATGTAATATTTACGCAGGTTTTAGCTATGGTGTCTGAACTTGTTGCGGTTTTTATCGGCCAGTTGATTCCGGGAATGCTCCCAGAAGGGGAATTTGAAGCGCAATCGGTCGAATTAGTTATTTCAAAACTATTTTTCTTTGTGTTTATTATTTTGGTATTGACAATTCGAAAACAACAAGAAATTATGCCGACGCGATTTTTGCTTTATTTTTCGCTGGTTCCATTTATGAGTTTGTTTGTTGTTTATGGCTTGGCGAATGGACAGGGGATTGCTCTTAGTTTTTCGCTTCTGGCAATATTGGCACTAAATATAATTGCCTATTATTTGCTATATTTGCTGGCTAGTTTTGCTGCCAATGAGGCACGTGATGAAATGTTGGGAGAACAGATTCGAAATCAAAGAGAAAATTATGAGAAACTATCACAATCATTTAAGCAGGGAAATAAACTTTTGCATGATGTGAATAAGCATTTGCGTCAGGTCGGAGCATTGCTTGAAGCAAAAAAATGGGAGGATGCATTGGACTATATTGCACGTATTGAGGATGCTATGTATAAAAATTTCCATGTTGTTAATTGCGGCAACGTGGTAATTGATTCTATCTTGAGTAATTTAAAAAATCAATTGGATGAGCAGGGTAATATTCTTGTCTTGGAATTGCACGTGGATTCAGCAAAAATTATGTTGGACGATTATGATTTGGTTACGGTGCTTGGTAATTTGGCAGATAATATTTCAGAGGCGGTAAAAGAACAGAAAAATGCGAATGTATATATACGAATTGAAACGACTGAAGATGAATTTTTGATTTATACAAAAAATCCTGTTAGCAAAGAAAGGCATAAGAAAAAGAATCCATGGTTTCATGGGCTTGGATTGCAGAATGTTACATCTGTGGTGGAACAATATGGTGGTTGTGCAGAGTATAATAAGAAACAAGAAGAATTTGAAAATATGATTTTGATTCCGTATGTAAGCGAAGGGGAGGAAGAAAATGAAGCCAAGTGAATATTTTGCCGATGTTATGCAGAAAAATCATGTTATAGCAGTGGATGAATATGAGTTATATCAATATTCTTTGAATGCTTTATTTGAAATGGCGGGTAATATTATATTTTCTATTCTAATTGGCGTGCTTTTTCATAAATTGCCGATGACACTATTGTTTTTAATGGTTGTAATTCCGGGGAGAAGTGTATTAGGTGGGTGTCATGCCAAAACGGCAGGGGCTTGTTTTGTATTGTCGCTAAGCGTTCTTTTTGGCTGTGTTTTGCTCCCTTTTTATCTCACAGGGATATCGGTATGGATTGTTAGCTTTAGTTTTATTATTCTAGAAGTCTTATTGTGGATAATTGCTCCTGTTGAATGTAAGAATAAACCATTTATAGGAAATCAGAAAAAACGGTGCCAAACATATTCCAAAGTAATTATTTTATTGCTCGGTGCGCTTTTTATGGCTTTTTTGTTTATGAAAATGAGTGAGTATTTGTTGGAAATCTGGCTTATTTTAGTGTATTTTAGTGCCACAATTCTTATAGAATTGCATAAAAAATTAAAAATTTGACCGTTTAGGGACGAAAAATGACCGTTTGCGCCGATTTTGGTTTTTGAGGATGATTCTATGTTATGATAGGAAAGAAGGGAGGCGAAAGTTATGAAAAAAAAAGGTTTCGGCAAAAAATTCTTAAATCATCTTGCATCTCTTGCTTTAATTGCAGGAGTAATCTCATCCAGTACTGCTTGCAGATTTGTTTTGCATCAGCCGGCAATGCCGGATAAAATGAAAAAACTTCTTGGTGAAAAATAAATCGAATATTTTGTCAGATTTTCTCCGTTTGGAACGTTATAGTAAATAGATACTTCAAACGGAGAAGATTTTGACCGTTCAAGGATGAAAAATGACCATTCGTGCCGGTTTTGGTTTTTGCGAAGGGTTATATGCTATGATAAGAGTGTAAGGGAGGTGACAGAATGTATTCAGATATGATTTACAGAGTAATGATTGAAAAAAGCGTTCTTTTCATATGGTAGCGGAATACCGAAAAGAATTACACATACACAAAATCAAAAAATATTGCGAAAATGGAAGCAGAAGGAAATGGTAATACAGCAAGTACTACCGTTACAAATATTGCAAAAAGCAAGCGTTTTTATTCTGAAACATATTTTATAGGGAGGAATTTTATATGACTAGAAGTTCACGAATCATAATAATCTTTGTTGTTATCGCGTTGATGCTGGGAATTGGCTGCCTGTTTTTTGTTGATTTTTCAGGTGGTGCTCAGAACTTGCAGAACGCTCAAAAGAATACTGTGACAGAAGTGGAGAATGATGCGCCTGGAAACAAAAAAGTTGAGGCAGACAGATGGTCCGTTATTGAAGGGCGTTTAAGTATTTTCTCGGATACGGAATTAAAGAAAAAGAGTAAACTGGTTGTTCCGGCTGTCTATGAAGGAGAGAAAGTTCGGTCGTTGGATGTTACATGCAGTGAGGGGACATTTTCCAATTATCTTACATATGTAGAAATTGAAGAGGGAATTGAAACGATTGAATATGGTTTTGTGTCATGTCCGAATTTAAAGACGGTTATAATTCCTGACAGTGTAAAGAAACTAGACGAGTACGAGTTCAGAGATTGCAAAGATAAAGTTACTCTTTATGTAAAAAAACACTCTTACGCAGAAAAATGGGCAAAAAAGCATAAAATTAAGTATGCGTACGGAAAACCAAAGGAGGGAGCATAAATGGTTTTTAAGAATGTAACGGATTTGATGAAAAGGCATACAGCGCTTTTTGTTATTTTGCTGATTTCACAGATTTTTACGCTGCTTAGCATCTTTTTTGTTTTTGGAGTTTTTCAAAATAATTTGTATGAGTTATGCGATAATCATGACTCGAAGTCTTTAGAGGCGACAATTGATAATCAAAAAATAACGAGTGATGATATAAATAAGATTTTTATGACCATGGTAGAAGAAGAAATACCGATTGATTATTTTTATGTGGAAGCGGAAAGCAAAGATGGGAAAAAGTCATTTTTAGATCGTGCTCAATATAAAAATGGTAAATATGGTTATAGTGATTCGGTCTATGAAAATATGAAGTACGGATTACAGGGAAGCTATTATGAAGATAAAGACTACAGAAATAAAAATAAAGTTGTTGTAATCAATGGAGAAGATAAAAAAGATGTAGGAGATACGATTGTTTTAGGAGAGGAAACATTTGATATTATTGGCAAAGATGATATAAATGATCCGGGTGAGTATGAAATTCCATTTACTGCGTTTCCTAAGAATTGTGTATGGATACGATTAAACTTTGGGTTGGCTCAATTGCCGACGCGGGCTCAGTATGAAACATTCCGTGATTTGCTTTTGTCGTATGGCTGTAAACCGGCAGAATTTTATGTCTCGAATAATGCGGATTTAAGACAAGAGTATTCGATGCTTGTGGTTAGTGCGTTACTCGCAATTTTAGCAGGCGTTAATATGTATATGATTTATCGTTTTATTTTTAAGAAAAGACGAAAGAAACTTGCTGTTTTTTTGTTATGTGGCTGCAGCAAGAAACGTGCCCGGATGTTATTTTTTACTGAAATTTTATGTAATATGTTATGCGTTGTAATTGTGGCAACAGGCTTGTTTCGGTTTGTGGTTTTCCCACAAATGCTTACTTGGTTTAAGTATGTGGACCGAATATACGGCATAAAAGAATACGGCACGATTATAGGAATTTTTCTTTTTGTCGTATTGCTTATTGGGTATGCTTTGTCATTTTCTATTACCAGAAAAAGTATCATGGATTTTAAAAGGGGGGAATTATAATGGGAATATTAGCAATTGGTGAATATATCAAGCATTGGAAAAGAAATGTTTTTGTTGTTATACAGATTTCCGTGCTGCTGCTTGTATTGTGTGTGTCAGTTACCATGTTGGCGACAATATTCAGGGCATATAAACCGGTACAGCACATGGCGGATAAAAAAGGAATTTATGTAACATCTTTTGGTTATCATGGAGTAAAGGCAAAGGATATAGCAAACGGCATGAAAAAGATTGAATCCGTTTATTCGTGGGGGAGTACCACGTTAGCTAATCAAGATGAAAATGCGGATATGATTACGGCTGTTTATCCGGAAGATGTTTTAAATGATTATGCACCCGATTTATCAGAGGGAAAGTGGCTGACAGATGCGGACGATAAAAAAGGTGTTCTGCCGGTCGTGATTTCGGAAAATTCATATGGGTGGAGAACAGGGAGTATGTTGAATTTTCAACAAATCGATGAAAGCGGAAAAACAAAGAACATAAAAGCGGAAGTTGTTGGCGTCATGGAAGAAGGAACAAATGTAATTGGACATGATTTTGGTCAGGGGCAAATTTTGCAGAACGATTACAGAGATATTTATTCCACATACCGCTATGAGCAGGAGAAGAGTGTTCTGATTTTGATCGGGGAACAAAAGGCAAAAGAAAATGGTGTTACCTATACATTTAATCAGGATCATTTTATCGTGTATCAGGATGATATAACAAAATACGAAATGAGTTCCAATAGTCATGCTTTGAAAAGAACTCTGGGGACGGGAAATGATGGAACTACGATTGACAGCTCGTTACAAGAGTTTATGAAAAATACAAAACATCATTTGCAAAAGGAATCGATGATGTATTTGCCGGTGTTGATATGTGTGCTGATTATCACGATTATTAGTATTGTTAATGTATGCGCCTTAAATATGTCAGATGATTTATATCACAATGCGATATTTAGTCTGCTTGGACTTCCGTGGAGACGATGTGTATCTTTCTCGGTAATACAAAGTTTTTTTACCGCATTTTTCTCCGTGGTAATGTTTTTTGTTTTGTTTGCAACGGTTCAAAAATTAAATTTGACAGAATATTTACTGATTAAGTTGGACTGGGTAACGGTCGTTTCTATGGTGGTTATGCTGGTGGTGTTATGTTTTGTGCATTGGATTGTTCCATATATTATTTTATGCAGAAAGCAGCCGGTTGAAGTTTTTCGGGATAGGAAAGGAGAATAAAATGATTTCGATTAAGAATTTAGTGAAAATATATAATAAAGGAAAAGGAAATGAATATAAGGCTTTAAAAGGAATTGATTTTCAGGTTCAGGATGGGGAACTGGTAGCGGTTATTGGAAAATCCGGTGCCGGCAAATCCACTTTGCTGCATGTTTTGGCAGGAATTGATAGCTTTGAGAGCGGCAGTTACTATGTTGGAAACCAAGATGTGGGACAGATGTCGGAAAAACAATTGGCGGAGTTTCGAAACAAAAGTATTGGAATGGTTATGCAGGATTTTGCTTTGATAGAAGAATATACCGTGCAGGAAAATCTTCTGGTTCCGCTTATTTTCGGTAAGGTGAAAAAAAGAGAGCAAAGTAAAAAGATTATGGATGTTTTGGAAAAGGTAAACATCGCGGAATTGAAAGATAAACGGGTCAATCAATTGTCCGGCGGGCAGAAACAAAGAGTAGCGATTGCCAGAGCCCTTATTAATTCTCCGGAGTATATTTTGGCAGATGAGCCTACAGGGGCACTCGACAGCAATACATCAGATGACATCATGGATGTGTTTGAGGAGTTAAATAAAAATGGGCATACGGTTATCATAGTCACGCATGATAATGGTGTGGCTGCCAGATGCCAGAGGGTGATTGAGATAAAAGACGGAGAAGTGTTGTCTGAATAATAAAAAAATGCAACTTATTCGCTGTCTTAATCGTATTATTTACAAAGAGGCAGCGAATAAATTACAAATATGAGGAGGTTTGTTAGTATGAAAAAAACAATATTATTAACGGCATTAGGAATTTGCTGCATGGTTGCAGCAACATCAAGAACAAAGGCCGCAGAAAAGGTGTCGGGGAAATATCATTATGAAATCATAAATAGTACCCAAAAGACAGCAGCGCTTACCAAAGTGGAGCAACCGGGGACACAAGTGATTCTTCCATCAAGTATTGATGGCTATACAATTGTTCAATTGGGAACTATGAAGGAAAACAATTACCATTTTGCCAGTGCGTCTACTCTTCGATTGGAAGGAAAGGCAGAGTTGTTTTCTGCCGCAGATGCAGAAAAAGTGACAGAGTTGACGATACCATCCAAAGTAGAAAAAATCGGTGTGATGTCATTTCAAGGTTGTAAAAAAATCAAGAAGGTTACTCTGCCGAAGGCATTAACACATATTGGTTCCAATGCATTTAACGGATGTGAGTCCTTGCAGAACATTACGATTCTGAAAAAAGTAAAGGGGATTGGGAGTGGTGCATTTATGAAATGTGCCGCACTAAAAAAAGTTACGCTAAAGATGAGTAAAGCAACGATTGGCTCAGAAGCATTTTCTACGGATGTTACGGATGGTTATGATGCAAATGGTAACCCCAAAATCATAAAAAAAAGTCACCTCGCCAAGATTGTTATGCCGTATAAGTATAAGGGGCTTTTAAAAGAAAGAGCTTTCTGTGGTTATGTTGGAACTTCTTTTACATGGCGTGATTTTAATACCTATAACGAAGGGTTTTTACGTGGATGCAAAACCTTAAAAAATATTGTATTTCCAAAGAATCTGAAAACAATTGATATTCCAAAACATTGCCTGGATGATTCGCTGTCTACATTAAAACCATTGGTGATTCCGGAGGGCGTTAAGGCGGTATATGTCGGTCAGCATTGCAGAAATATAAAATGCATTACGGTAAAGGGGAAAAAGACGGTATTATACGGTGATAGTGGCATGGGAGCAAAAATGATTTCTGTAGAAAAAGTAAATTGTAAAAAAGGTTCAAAAACATGGAAGAAGATGAAAAAGTTTGTATGTCCGAATTTTGCTAAGAAGTTCAAAAAGGATACAGAAAATATTGATACGGATGATTATTACACAAGAGAAATAGTGCATACGAAGAAAGTTAAGGTGGCGAAAACAAAATAATAAACATTGACAAAATTTGTTATGCAACTTATTCGCTGCCTCAATCGTATTGTCTACATAGAGGCAAAAATTAATTACAAATAGGAAGGACTGCAGTATGAAAAAAATAAACACATTGTTTGTTATATTATTTGCTGCTATGGCGGTTTGTGGCTGTGGAAACTCCTCACAGGAAGCACAGGTGAAAAAGCCGGATTCGATTCAGCAAAAGGAACAGAAAAATAAAACCAGCGATTTATTTGAAGTGAAAGATGGTGTACTCATCCGTTACAAAGGAAGCTATCAGACAGAAAGAAAAATTATTCTTCCCGAAAGTGTTAAGGTGATTGGAAAGAAGGCGTTTTCCCTGAGTGAGAAAGAGAAGTGTATGATATACAAACTTAAGACGTCGACACTGGAAATTCCGTCTGATGTAAAGATAAATGAATATGCGTTTTCGGGAGCCGGGCCTTTGAAGGTGACGCTTGCAGAAGGCCGAAAAATGGTAGAAAAGAGTGCTTTTCGCGGCATGGGGAAATATGGAAGCGATTCGGAAGTAATCCTGGCGAACAGTATAGAAGTTATTGATGAATATGCTTTTTACAAAGGGGAGTGTGTAAAAGTAAAATTGGGGAGTGGTTTGCAGCAAGTTAAAAAATATGGTCTGAACGGTGTCATTGTGCGTTCCCTGCCGGATAATTTGAAACAGCTGGATGAGGAATCGCTGGGAGATTCTTATAAATATGTTCATAATATGCCAGAACATTTGGAAAGGCTTGGGACGCATTGCATCCGAATCAATAAGGAAGGACGTGTTCAAATATCGGCGAGCGTGAAGTATATTGCTAAAAATGCTGTTGTGTGGGAAAACAGTGGAAATGGTGATGAAATGGGATTTGATGTGGCAGAGGCAAATCCTAATTATAAAAGCGATGAAAATGGATGGCTGTATTCGAAGGATGGTAAAATAATGTATTTTGCATACTTAATTGGCGATGAGTTTGTGATTCCGGATGGAGTGGAAAAGGTTTACAAAAATGGACTGTATCTATACGAGGATGGGCTTGCAAAAGGCACCGGCACGGTTATTGTAGGGGAGGACCGTGTGAAATTTTTCTGATGCGAGCGTTATACGCTGATTTTTGTCGTATATAATTCTGGTAAATGCCTGAAATGTGTGTTAAAGTGTATTTTATTAGGTAGAGTTTGGTGTAGAAAGGATGTGGATGTTTGGAAAATGAATTAAAGAATCTTGTTAGAGAGCGTATATGGTTTTTGGAACAGGTACGCAGGAAGGCTGAAAAGAGTGTTATGATATCAAATGGTGGTAATTTTATCTGTCGGAAAGTGCGAGGGGCATTTCAATATTATCTTAATGGGGGATATGTGAAAAAAAGCGAAAAAGATAAGTTGAGGATGCTGGCAAAAGACAGGTATTATAAAAAGTTACTTCCTATATTAAATGCTAAGATTGAGGCTGGAAGACAGGCAGTTGAATTTTTCTCGGATTCTGAATTGGAAGATGTGTATTCTCAGATGCATGAAGGTAAGCAAGTTTTATTTACTCCGGATTTTATTCCTATTGAACAAAGAGTTAAGATGTTTGAAAATGAAGATTATGCTGCGAAAACGATGGATGAGGAAGTAACTGGCGAATACTTCACGGCAAATGGTGAGCGTGTGCGCTCGAAGTCGGAGATAATTATAGCGGACCACCTACGGCGTTATGGTGTAGTGTATAAATATGAAAAGCCATTGGAACTCACGGTGCATGGGCGGAGAGTTACCTTTTATCCGGACTTTACGGTTATGAATTCGCGAACCGGCAGGATTTATTATTTGGAGCATTTTGGAATGATGGATAATGAAGATTATTATAATGCGGTTCTGCGAAAACTGGATGCCTTTGAGATGAACCAATTGCTGATTGGCAGGGATGTTTTATTGCTCCATGAAAGTTCAAGCGCACCGTTGAACACCAGGGTGTTGGATTGTTATATTCAGGAATATTTGGTGTGAGGGGGCGTTGCTAAAATTGCCAAAAGCAAGTTGCCATCACTGGTGAGCGCGATGCTACTGGGTAAAAGAGATGGAAGTAATGCTGGCAACTTGTCTTATGCAACCTAAATTGGTGTAAAAGTAAAAAAGAGTTGCATGAGAACGAAAAGAGGTTGCTTCAAAAGCAACGCTGGAGCATTAATATGGAAGAAAGAGTTGTTTTTGGGGCGTAATTTGACGAAATAAGAGAGATAAGAGGCGTGAAACGAGCGAAATAGACAACGCTTAGGGGAAAAAAGAGGGAAAAGCGTTGCATGGGGTGTGGGACGCCATGGATTTGGCGGGGAACGCCGAGGATTGTGCACCTCCTCCGGAAAACTACAAGCCATGCAACCTCGCCTCCGCTCCGCTTCGGCTCGGTCACGGGCTGTCGCCCTATAAAAAAGCTAAAAAACAAATTTTTTTACGTGAGCGAGCTCCCGACAAAATTTGTTTTTACCTTTTTTGCATGGCTTGTAGTTTTCGTGAAAAAAGTGCTTGCATTATGGAAAAAGGTATGGTAGACTAATATTTGCTGTGACATGATAGCGATGAAGCGTGAGGTTGCCACCATCCGGTGGGTTTTTCCGTGGAGCGAATGTCAAGAGGCCGAGATCAGCAAATTCGGCCGGAAACCCTGACGGCAAGTCACTGTACAGTAACATATTTTCTGCCAAGGAGCAGATAAACGTGTGAGTCAAGCCTCCATAGGGAGGATTTTTGAATGAACCGATATGACACACACGGATGAGTGTACAGTCACCACTTGTCGTACTATTACCAAATAAAGTACGAAAAGGAGGCGACTATTTTTTATGGCAAGTAAAAAAAGTCAGAAAATGAGAATTATCCTGAAGGCATACGATCATCAGTTGATCGACTTTGCAGCATCTAAGTTGATTGATACTGTAAAGAAAACGGGAGCAAAGGTGAGTGGGCCTGTGCCACTTCCTACGAAAAAAGAAGTTGTTACCATTCTTAGAGCGGTACACAAATACAAAGATTCCCGTGAGCAGTTCGAGCAGAGAACTCACAAAAGACTGATTGATGTATTGACACCTTCACAGAAGACTGTAGATGCACTTTCCCGTTTGGAAATGCCTGCAGGCGTTGCAATTGACATCAAAATGAAATAAGAACCTATGGTTATGATGCGGTCTACGGTTCAGGACAAAACAGTAACCATCTAGGATGATTGGTTTGAGAAAATCAATCCGCTGTAGATTTTATAGGAGGAAAGAAGAAATGAAGAAAGCTATTGTAGCTACAAAAGTTGGAATGACACAGATTTTCAACGAAGACGGTGTGTTGACACCGGTTACCGTACTTCAGGCTGGTCCGGTATATGTTTCTCAGATTAAGACAGTTGAGAACGATGGATACGAAGCAGTACAGGTAGCGTATGGCGATGTTCGCGAGAAATTAGTGAACAAGCCGGTAAAAGGACACTTAGAAAAAGCAGGTATCGAGAATAAGAGATTCCTCACAGAGTTTAAATTCGAGAATGCTGCAGAGTATGAGTTGGGCCAGGAAATTAAAGCAGACATCTTTGAAGCCGGTGACAAAATTGACGTTACTGCGAAGACAAAAGGTAAAGGTTTCCAGGGTGCAATTAAGCGTCATGGACAGTCTCGCGGACCAATGGGTCACGGTTCCAAATTCCATAGACATGCTGGTTCCAACGGTTCGGCATCCGATCCGAGTAAAGTATTCAAAGGCAAGAAAATGCCTGGTCAGATGGGTGCAGTACAGGTTACCATTCAGAATCTTGAGATTGTCCGCGTAGATGCAGAAAATAATTTGATTCTGGTTAAGGGAGCTGTTCCGGGACCGAAGAAATCAACAGTAATTATTAAAGAATCCGTTAAGGCATAACTTTTCGGAAAGGAGGAAGACACAGATGGCAAGTGTATCTGTTTATAATAAGGAAGGCAAAGAAGTAGAGAAAATCGACTTGAACGATTCCGTATTTGCCGCTCCGGTAAATGAGCATTTGGTTCATATGGCGGTTGTTTTACAGCTCGCTAATAAACGTCAGGGAACACAGAAAGCTAAGACACGTTCTGAAGTTCGTGGCGGTGGTAGAAAACCATGGAGACAGAAAGGAACTGGTCATGCTAGACAGGGTTCCATCCGTGCTCCACAGTGGACAGGCGGCGGCGTTGTGTTCGCACCGGTTCCGAGAGATTATTCTTTCAAAATGAACAAAAAAGAAAAAGCAGCAGCGATGAAATCCGTTTTATCTTCTAAAGTAAATGAGGAAAAACTTATCGTTGTAGATTCTCTTGATATGGAAGCTCCAAAGACAAAAGAGATGAAGCAGATTCTTAGTAATTTGAAAGCTGAAAAAGCGTTGGTAGTAGTTGATGGTGATGCATCAAACGCAATTCTTTCTGTTAGAAACATTCCGACAGCAAGAGGTGTGTACAACAATTCTATTAGTGTTTACGACGTATTGAAGTATGACACAGTAGTCATTACCAAGAGCGCTGTAAAAGCAATCGAGGAGGTGTACGCATAATGGCAGATTTAAGATATTATGACATTATTGATAAACCGGTTATCACAGAGAAATCTATGGCTGGTATGGAATATAAAAGATATACATTTTATGTTCATACAGAAGCTACAAAGTCCCAGATTAAAGAGGCAGTAGAAAAGATGTTCCCTGGAACCAAAGTTGCGAAAGTAAACACCATGAATTTGGATGGTAAAAAACGCAGACGTGGTATGGTAGTTGGCAAGACAGCAAAGAAGAAAAAAGCGATTGTTCAATTGACAGAGGACAGTGCTGATATTGAGATTTTTGAAGGACTTTAAATCGAAAGGAGTGTAACAAATGGGAATCAAAACTTATAACCCATATACCCCTTCTAGAAGAAACATGAGCGGTTACGATTTCGAAGAGATTACAGCATCTACTCCGGAGAAATCCCTGACAACTTCTTTGAAGAAGCATGCAGGACGTAATGCGCAGGGAAAAATCACAGTGAGACATCACGGTGGTGGTTCTAGAAGAAAATACAGAATTATCGACTTTAAAAGAAATAAGGATGGTATTCCGGCAACCGTTAAATCGATTGAGTACGATCCAAACAGAACAGCAAACATTGCATTGATTTGTTATGCAGATGGAGAAAAGAAATACATTCTTGCTCCTGTAGGACTTAAAGTAGGACAGACCGTTATGAACGGTGCCGAAGCTGAAATTAAAGTCGGAAACTGCATGGAATTAAAAGATATGCCGGTTGGTACACAGATTCATAACATCGAGATGTACCCTGGTCATGGCGGACAGCTTGTTCGTGCTGCTGGTGTTAGTGCACAGCTCATGGCTAAAGAAGGCAAATATGCAATTATCCGTATGCCATCCGGCGAGATGAGAATGGTGCCAATCGTGTGCCGTGCTTCCATCGGTCAGGTAGGAAATACAGAGCATAACCTTGTAAACATTGGTAAAGCAGGACGTAAACGTCATATGGGTATCCGCCCAACAGTTCGTGGTTCTGTCATGAACCCGAATGACCATCCACACGGTGGTGGTGAAGGTAAAGCACCTGTTGGTCGTCCGGGACCATGTACACCTTGGGGCAAACCTGCTCTTGGTTACAAGACAAGAAAGAAAAATAAACAGTCGAATAAGATGATTATCCGTCGTAGAGATGGTAAAGCGCTTAGCAAGTAATTTGGCGCAGAACCGAAATAAAGGAGGTAAAACGTAGTGTCACGTTCATTAAAAAAAGGACCATTCGCTGATGCGCATCTGTTGAAGAAAATTGATGCCATGAACGAATCCGGAGATAAAACAGTAATTAAAACCTGGTCACGTCGTTCCACTATCTTCCCTAGCTTCGTGGGTCACACGATTGCAGTCCATGACGGAAGAAAACATGTACCGGTATATGTGACAGAAGATATGGTAGGTCACAAACTTGGTGAGTTCGTTTCCACAAGAACTTACAGAGGTCATGGAAAAGACGAGAAGAGAGGTTAAAACGTTGCGGATGACGGACGTTTTTGAGAAATGAAAGTTTCAATGTATGAATGTATGAAAGGAGGTTTCTGAAAAGTGGCTAAAGGACATAGATCACAGATTAAGAAAGAAAGAAACCAGAACAAAGATACAAGACCATCTGCTAAACTGTCACATGCCAGAATTTCTGCTCAGAAAGCAGGATTCGTATTGGATGCAATCCGTGGCAAAGATGTACAGACTGCACTTGGTATTTTGGAATACAATCCAAGATATGCATCATCAGTAATTAAGAAATTATTGAATTCTGCCATTGCAAATGCTGAGAACAACAATGGCATGGACCCGGAAAATCTCTACGTTGATGAGTGCTTTGCCAACAAGGCAACTACAATGAAGAGAATCAGACCAAGAGCTCGTGGTATGGCATACCGTATTGAGAAGAGAATGTGCCACATTACCATCATCTTGAATGAAAGATAATGAAAGGAGATTAAGATGGGACAGAAGGTAAATCCACACGGTTTAAGAGTCGGCGTTATCAAAGACTGGGAATCCAGATGGTTTGCAGATGACGAGAATTTCTCCGACAACTTAGTAGAAGATTATAAAATCCGTGAATTTTTAAAGAAAAAATTGTATCATGCCGGTATTTCCAAAATTGAGATCGAGAGAACAAACGATCGCGTAAAAGTTTTGGTATACACAGCAAAACCAGGTGTTGTTATCGGTAAAGGCGGCGCTGAAATCGAGAAGTTGAAAGGTGAACTTGCTAAATATTCTACGAAGAAAGTGCTTGTTGACATCAAAGAAGTAAAAAGACCGGATAACGATGCACAGTTGGTTGCAGAAAATATCGCACAGCAGCTTGAGAATCGTATTTCTTTCCGTCGTGCAATGAAATCCTGCATGGGAAGAGCTATGAAAGCTGGCGCAAAGGGAATCAAAACTTCCTGCTCCGGACGTTTGGGCGGTGCCGATATGGCTCGTACAGAGTTCTACAGTGAAGGAAACATTCCGTTGCAGACACTTCGTGCTGATATTGATTATGGATTTGCAGAAGCAAATACAACTTATGGTAAGATTGGTGTTAAGACATGGATCTACCATGGTGAGGTACTTCCAACCAAAGGTAAAAAACCAGCTAAGGCTAGTTCAAAGGAAGGGAGCGATAAATAATGTTAATGCCTAAAAGAGTAAAACGTCGTAAACAGTTCCGTGGCTCCATGAGAGGTAAAGCAACTCGCGGAAATAAGATTACGTATGGTGAATACGGACTTGTGGCAACAGAGCCACACTGGATTCGTTCCAATCAGATCGAGGCAGCCCGTATCGCAATGACACGTTATACAAAACGTGGTGGTAAAGTTTGGATTAAGATTTTCCCAGATAAGCCGGTAACAAAGACACCTGCTGAAACTCGAATGGGTAAAGGTAAAGGTGCTTTGGAGTACTGGGTAGCAGTTGTTAAACCGGGAAGAGTTATGTTTGAAATTTCCGGTGTGCCTGAAGAAACCGCAAGAGAGGCGCTTCGCTTGGCTATGCATAAGCTGCCAATCAAATGTAAAATCGTTTCTCGTGCAGATTTAGAAGGAGGTGCGGGCAGTGAAGACTAAGGAATTTATGAATGGAATTGCAGACATGTCTATGGCTGAATTAAACGATGAGTTAGTGGCTGCTAAGAAAGAGCTGTTTAACTTAAGATTCCAGAATGCAACAAACCAACTTGATAATACCAGCAGAATCAAAGAAGTTAGAAGAAACATTGCTCGTATTCAGACAGCAATGTCCAAAGAGAGAAAAGCAAACTAAGCTGAGGAAAGGAGGATATTGTTGTGGAAAGAAATCTTAGAAAAACCCGTACAGGTAAGGTTGTAAGTAATAAAATGGATAAAACCATCGTTGTTGCAGTAGTTGACAACGTAAAACACCCACTTTACGGAAAAATCGTAAAAAGAACTTATAAATTAAAGGCTCATGATGAGAACAACGAGTGCAACATTGGTGATAGAGTGAAGGTTATGGAGACAAGACCTTTGTCTAAAGACAAGAGATGGAGACTTGTTGAGATTATCGAAAAGGCAAAATAATTTGTGGCCAGAAAGGAGTATTTATTATGGTACAGCAGGAGACCAGATTAAAGGTTGCTGACAACACTGGCGCAAAGGAATTATTGTGCATCCGTGTTCTCGGTGGATCTGTTAGAAGATATGCCGCTGTAGGTGACATTATCGTTGCTACGGTTAAAGATGCAACACCAGGCGGAGTTGTTAAAAAAGGTGATGTTGTAAAAGCGGTTGTAGTCAGAACAGTAAAGGAGATTCGTCGTCCGGATGGTTCTTATATTCGTTTTGATGAAAACGCAGCAGTAATCATCAAAGATGACAAGACTCCAAGAGGAACTCGTATTTTTGGACCGGTAGCTAGAGAGTTAAGAGACAAACAATTCATGAAGATTGTTTCCTTAGCACCAGAAGTATTATAAGGAGGTGTCCCCAAGTGGCAACATCAAAGATTAAAAAAGGTGATACCGTTCGCGTTATTGCCGGTGTAGATAAAGGAAAAGAAGGAAAAGTCCTTGCAGTAAAAGATGGTAAAGTTAAGGTTGAGGGCATCAACAAAGTAAAGATGCATATTAAGCCTAACCAGTCAAATGCAAAGGGCGGAATCGTTGAAGAAGAAGCTTTCTTCGATGTTTCCAACGTAATGTACGTTGTTGATGGCGATGTTACCAGAATCGGTTTCAAAGTTGAGGATGGTAAGGAAAAAGTTCGCTATGCCAAAAAAACAGGCGCTGTGATTGATTAATAAAGAGAGGAGGTACTGTTAGAATGGCAAGATTAAAAGAGACATATTTGAACGAAATCGTAGATGCTATGATGAAAAAGTTCGAGTATAAAAACGTTATGCAGGTACCAAAGCTCGATAAGATTGTAATCAATATGGGCGTTGGCGAAGCAAAAGAAAATTCAAAAGTGTTAGATACAGCAATTAGTGATCTTGAGATTATCACTGGTCAGAAGGCGGTTGTTACAAGAGCAAAGAAATCCGTCGCAAACTTCAAACTGCGTGAGGGTCAGCCAATCGGTTGTAAAGTTACTCTTCGTGGTGCAAAAATGTATGAGTTTGCAGATCGTTTGATTAACCTTGCACTTCCACGAGTACGTGACTTCCGTGGTGTAAACCCGAACGCGTTTGATGGTCGTGGTAACTATGCTCTTGGTATCAAAGAGCAGCTGATCTTCCCGGAAATCGAGTATGATAAAGTAGACAAAGTTCGTGGTATGGATATCATCTTTGTTACTACTGCAAATACCGATGAAGAAGCACGTGAACTCTTGGCACAGTTTGGTATGCCGTTTAAGAAATAGTTAGGAGGTTATTTCATGGCTAAGAAGTCTATGAAGATTAAGCAGCAGCGTAATGCAAAATTCTCTACCAGAGAATACAGCCGTTGCAAGATTTGTGGTCGTCCACATGGATATCTGAGAAAATACGGAATCTGCAGAATTTGCTTCCGTGAGTTGGCGTACAAAGGACAGATTCCTGGCGTGCGCAAAGCAAGTTGGTAAGGAGGAAAACGAAATGACAATGAGCGATCCAATTGCAGATATGCTTACAAGAATCCGTAATGCAAATACTGCAAAACATGATACAGTTGATGTTCCTGCCTCCAAAATGAAGATTTCGATTGCTGAGATTCTTTTGAAGGAAGGATACATTAAAAACTTTGAAGTAGTAGATGTTGATAATTTCAAATCTATTCATATTACAATGAAATATGGCAAAGACAAGAATGAAAAAATCATTTCCGGTCTTAAGAGAATTTCCAAACCAGGTCTGCGTATTTACGCTGGTGCAGAAGAATTACCTAAGGTTCTCGGCGGACTTGGTATTGCTATTATTTCCACAAACAAAGGTGTGCTTACTGACAAAGATGCACGCAAAGAGAACGTTGGCGGCGAAGTATTAGCTTTCGTTTGGTAATAGAAACAATTAACCCCATAAAATAAAAATTAGGAGGTACCGGCATGTCACGAATTGGAAGAATGCCTATCGCGATTCCTGCAGGTGTAACTGTGGATATTGCAGAAAATAATCAGGTGACGGTAAAAGGTCCTAAGGGAACACTCGAAAGAGTCCTTCCTGCAGAGATGACCATTACAAAAGAGGGCGAAGAAGTTAAAGTTACTCGTCCAAACGATTTGAAAAAGATGAAATCCCTTCATGGTTTAACTCGTACATTGATTAACAACATGATTATCGGTGTTACAGAAGGCTATGAGAAGAGACTGGAAGTAAACGGTGTTGGTTACCGTGCTGCTAAGCAGGGTAAAAAACTTACACTTTCTCTTGGATACTCTCATCCGGTTGAGATGGAAGATCCGGAAGGAATTGAAGTAACTGTTGACGGACAGAACCTTATTATTGTAAAGGGAATTGACAAAGAAAAAGTTGGCCAGTATGCGGCTGAAATCCGCGAGAAGAGAGCACCGGAACCATATAAAGGTAAAGGTATCAAATATGTGGATGAAGTAATCAGACGTAAAGTTGGTAAGACTGGTAAGAAATAAGAAAGGAGTAAGTAAGAATGGTTAGCAAGAAAAATAGAAGCGAAGTTCGCGTAAACAAACACAGAAGAATCCGCAGCCGTTTGTCTGGTACTCCTGAACAACCACGTTTGGCTGTATTCCGTAGCAATAATCATATGTATGCTCAGATTATTGACGATGTCGCTGGTAATACAATCGTATCGGCATCTACTGTTCAGGCAGATGTAAAAGAAGGTCTTACAAAGACAAACAATACCGAAGCAGCAGCTAAGCTTGGCGAAGTAATCGCTAAGAAAGCATTGGATAACGGTATTAAGACTGTTGTATTTGACCGTGGCGGTTATATTTATCAGGGTAAAGTAAAAGCATTGGCAGAAGCAGCAAGAGAAGCTGGTCTGGAATTCTAAGCAAGGAGGAAAACACATGAAACGTGAAATTATTGATGCTAGTCAGTTTGAATTAGAAGATAATGTAGTATCAATTAAACGTGTAACCAAGGTTGTTAAGGGCGGACGTAACATGCGATTCACAGCTCTCGTTGTTGTTGGTGACCACAACGGACACGTTGGTGCAGGTTTGGGAAAAGCAATGGAAATCCCGGAAGCAATCCGTAAAGGAAAAGAAGACGCAATGAAGAAACTCATCGAAGTACCTTTGGATGAGAACAAGAGTATTCCTCATGACTTCATTGGTAAGTTCGGCAGTGCATCCGTATTGATGAAAAAGTCTCCAGAAGGTACCGGTATCATCGCCGGTGGTCCGGCTCGTGCCGTTTTGGAACTTGCAGGATTTAAAAATATTCGTACGAAGTCTCTCGGCTCCCGTAATAAGCAGAACGTAGTTCTTGCTACAATTGCCGGTTTGAATGAGTTGAAGACTCCGGAAGAAGTAGCAAAACTTCGCGGAATTTCCGTAGACGAAGTTTTGGGCTAGGAGGTGCAAACAAATGGCAGGTAAATTGAAAATCACATTAGTCAAGTCTACCATCGGTGCAATTCCAAAGCATAGAAAAACGGTAGAAGCTCTTGGCCTTAAAAAATTAAACAAAACAGTTGAGATGCCTGATAACGCTGCTACACGTGGTCAGATTCAGCAGATTAGACATCTTGTGAAGGTTGAAGAAATCTAATCAAGGAGGTGCACAAAATGAACTTATCAGAGTTGAAGCCAGCCGAAGGCGCTAAGCAGAGCAATGAGTTCCGCAGAGGCCGTGGTCATGGTTCAGGAAATGGTAAAACTGCCGGTAAAGGTCATAAAGGACAGAAAGCTCGTTCAGGAGCTCCAAGACCTGGTTTTGAAGGTGGTCAGTTGCCATTGTATAGAAGATTGCCAAAGAGAGGGTTTACAAACATCAACAGCAAAAATATTATTGGAATTGGTGTAGACCGTCTGAATGCTTTTGAAGACGGTGCAGAAGTAACAGTAGCTGCATTGGTTGAAAAAGGTATTGTAAGCAATCCGAAAGATGGAGTTAAGATTCTTGGAAATGGAGAATTAACCAAAAAGCTTGATGTTAAAGTGAATGCTTACAGCGCAAGTGCTGTTGAAAAAATTCAGGCTGCTGGTGGAAAAGCAGAGGTGATCTAATGTTAACAACCATTCAAAATGCGTTAAAAACAAAAGAAATCCGTATGAAACTGCTTTATGTGTTGATTGGTCTTGTAATCGTGAGAATCGGATGTAATATTCCGATTCCCGGTACAAAGCCGGATGTAATGCAGAACTTGTTTAGCAGCAACCAGTCCCTTGGATTTTTGGATGTTATGACAGGTGGTTCATTCTCAAGGATGTCTATTTTTGCATTGAACATCACGCCTTACATCACTGCATCTATTATCTTACAGCTTTTGACAATCGCAATTCCGCGTTTGGAAGAGATGCAGAAAGATGGAGAAGATGGACGTAAAAAGATTAACGAGTACACACGTTACCTTTCAATTGCGCTCGCAGTTATTGAAGGTGCAGCAATCGTAATTGGTTTCAGAAACCAGGGATTGTTTGGTACGGATAATCCACAGAGCAGTATGACAACAGCAATTGTTGTCGCAGTTGCCGCTTTGACAGCAGGTGCCGCATTTATGATGTGGCTTGGAGAACAGATTACGGAAAAAGGTGTTGGTAATGGTATTTCCATTATCCTGTTGATTAACATCGTTGCCCGTATCCCAAATGATTTATCAAACTTATATCAGAACTATGTTGCAAAACCAACGGATGTAACAAGCAAGATTATTGCTGCAGTTATTATTCTTGCAATTATCGTTGCCATGTTTGTATTCATCGTATTTTTGCAGGATGGTGAAAGAAGAATTCCGGTACAGTATGCGAAAAAGATTCAGGGACATAAAGTATCCGGTGGACAGTCCAGCCACATTCCTTTGAAGGTAAATACGGCGGGCGTTATCCCGGTAATCTTTGCAAGTTCTATGATGTCTCTTCCGGTTGTTATTGCAAGTTTTGCGGGTATTCAGCCAAAGACTGGTCCGGACGCAACATTCTTCCAGAAGTTCCTTACACTCTGTAACCAGAGTGACTGGTGCAAAATTGGAAGCTTTGCAGAATTTAAATATACATTGGGATTGTTGATTTATATTGGATTGGTAATTTTCTTTGCATATTTTTATACATCTGTAACGTTTAATCCATTGGAGATTTCCAATAACATGAAAAAACAGGGTGGCTTCATTCCGGGTATTCGTCCTGGTAAGCCTACCACAGAGTACTTGACAACAGTACTTAACAGCATTATTTTCCTGGGAGCAATCGGAATGGTTATCGTATGTGCGTTGCCAATCTTTTTCTCAGGTGCGTTTGGTGCGGATGTATCCTTTAGTGGAACATCACTCATCATCGTAGTCGGCGTTGTTATTGAGACAATCAAGCAGATCGAATCTCTTGTATTGGTACGCCACTACAAAGGTTTCTTGGGTAATTAATAATGAAGTAACCGCGGTCGAATGACCGTTACAGCTAAGCGGCGCTGATTGAATAACAAAAATTCAAATTGGCGCCGTTTTAGCCTATGATTGGAAAGGATATAAAGTCATGAAAATTGTTATGTTAGGGGCTCCGGGTGCCGGAAAAGGAACCCAGGCGAAAATGATTTCTGAAAAATATGGTGTTCCTCATATTTCTACCGGTGATATTTTCCGTGCTAATATCAAGGAAAATACGCCATTGGGGCAAAAAGCAAAAGAATATATGGACAAAGGACTTTTAGTTCCGGATGAGCTTGTCGTAGATCTTGTTGTTGACAGACTGGCTCAGGATGATGCAAAAAAGGGATATGTTCTGGATGGATTTCCGAGAACAATTCCGCAGGCTGAGGCTTTGACAGAAGCACTTAGTAAAATTGGCGAGAAACTGGATTATGCGATTGATGTTGATGTGCCGGATGAGAATATTGTGCGCCGTATGTCGGGAAGACGTGCATGCGTAAGCTGTGGCGGCACATATCATATTAAGTATAATCCGACAAAGGTCGAAGGTGTTTGTGACGCATGCGGTGGCGAATTGATTCTTCGCGACGATGACAAACCGGAAACCGTAGAGCAGAGATTGCGTGTTTATCATGAACAGACTCAACCATTGATTGACTATTATACCAAAGAGGGTATTTTGAAAGAAGTAGATGGAACGATTGACTTAGAGGATGTATTCGCGGAGATTACCAAAATTCTTGGTTAAAAAGGTTTCATAGGCAGGCAGAGAAATGGAGGCAGACAATGGCAGTAACCATTAAGTCGAAAGAGGAGATTCAGTGTATGCGTGATGCAGGCAAAATCTTAGCCGAAGTACATGAAAAACTGGCAGAAATCATTGCGCCGGGAATTACTTCACTTGAGATTGACAGAAAAGGGGAAGAACTTATCCGTAATGCCGGCTGCATTCCTTCCTTTAAAGGATACGAGGGGTATCCTGCCTCAATCTGTGTGTCAATTAATGATGAGGTGGTGCATGGTATTCCATCGAAAGAACATCATTTATTCGATGGAGATATTGTGAGTCTGGATGCCGGCGTAATTTACAAAGGGTATCAGTCCGATGCGGCAAGAACTCACGGTGTTGGAACAATTGATGCTGAGGCAAAGCGATTGATTGAAGTGACAAAAGAAAGTTTTTTTCGGGGAATTGCTTTTGCTAAAGCAGGAAATCGTTTGTACGATATTTCCGCAGCAATTCAGAGGTATGTGGAGAGTCAGGGATTTTCGGTTGTCCGCGATTTAGTAGGACATGGAATTGGAACAGAGATGCATGAGGAACCGGAAATTCCAAATTTTAAACCGAGATTTGGAAGAGGTATCCGGTTAAAAGCAGGCATGACACTGGCGATAGAGCCGATGGTTAATGCAGGCAGTTATGATGTATGGATGTTAGAAGATGACTGGACTATCGTGACACAGGATGGTTCCAATGCAGCACATTATGAGAATACGATATTGGTCACAGACGGTGAACCAGAGATTTTGTCATTGAATTAGGAGGTAAAGAATGTCAAAAGCAGACGTTATTGAAATTGAGGGAACAGTTATTGAAAAATTACCAAACGCAATGTTTCAGGTAGAGTTGGAAAATGGGCATAAAGTATTGGCTCATATCAGCGGAAAACTTCGTATGAATTACATCCGTATTCTTCCAGGCGACAAAGTAACACTTGAGTTGTCCCCATATGATTTAACAAAGGGAAGAATTGTTTGGCGTGACAAATAATTGGCTAGTCCAATTTTTTGTAAATACCGCTTGCAATTTGAAAAATCATATGTTATACTTGTAAGCGGACTTTTTTGAAAGGAGGGTATTACTGTGAAAGTAAGATCATCAGTAAAACCGATTTGCGAAAAATGCAAAGTCATTAAAAGAAAGGGTCGTATCAGAGTAATCTGTGAGAATCCAAAACACAAACAAAGACAGGGATAAGGAATATATCGAATACCTAAAGAAATCTCTTTGGGTTGTTTTCGTGTTTATAAATTCCAGTTCTTGCTTTCTGTGTTACAACATCAACCGTCATAGAATGGCTGGCCCCATTCGTTATCGATGTTGTGATATTGCAACGGTAAGCAGTACTTTGTTCTCCTTTTTTGTTTTAAGAATGCTTAGGTTTGGCAGAGAGATAAAAAAGGTTCTTGCATTGTATTGTTGTTGTGATTTAAAGCGGCTGCAAGGTGTCTGCAAAGGACAGGCACGCGAAGGATGCAGAAGCATCCGGGAAACGGAAAATGCATGACATTTTCCAGAAAAAAACAAAAAAAGATTAATGGAGGTGCAAAGCACACATGGCTCGTATCAGTGGTGTAGATTTACCAAGAGAAAAACGTGTTGAAATAGGTCTTACCTATATTTACGGCATCGGTGTTGCCAGTTCTAAGAGAATTCTGGCTGAGGCAAATGTTGACCCGGACATCCGTTGTAAAGATTTGACAGATGAGGATGTATCGAAGATTCGTGATGTCATCGACCGTACACAGACTGTTGAGGGTGATCTTCGTAGAGAAGTTGCGCTTAACATCAAGAGATTACAGGAAATTGGATGCTACAGAGGTATTCGTCACAGAAAGGGACTTCCGGTTCGTGGTCAGAAGACAAAGACTAACGCAAGAACAAGAAAAGGTCCTAAACGTACAGTAGCAAACAAGAAGAAATAATATAGGAGGGTAAGACAGTGGCTAAACAAACTGCAAAAAAAGTGACAAAAAAGCGTGTCAAAAAGAATATTGACCGCGGACAGGCACATATTCAGTCATCTTTTAATAATACAATCGTAACACTGACAGATATGCAGGGTAATGCTATCTCTTGGGCAAGCGCAGGTGGACTTGGATTCAGAGGTTCTAAGAAATCCACTCCATATGCAGCTCAGATGGCAGCAGAGACAGCAGCAAAGGCTGCGTTGCCTCATGGATTGAAATCAGTAGAAGTAATGGTTAAAGGACCGGGTACTGGTCGTGAAGCAGCGATCCGTGCGATTCAGGCATGCGGTATTGAAGTAACAAGTATTCAGGATGTTACACCGGTTCCACATAATGGTTGTAGACCACCAAAACGTAGAAGAGTATAATCAAGAATTTTAGGAGGAAATTAGAATGGCTAGAGATATGACACCTGTTCTGAAAAGATGTAGATCTCTTGATCTTGACCCGGTATATTTGGGAATTGACAAGAAATCCAAGAGAAATGCTAGAACCGGAAAGAAATTAAGTGAATATGGACAGCAGCTGCGTGAGAAACAGAAAGCAAAATTCATCTACGGAGTTTTGGAGAAACCTTTCCGTAACTATTTTGCACGCGCACAGAAGTTGAAATATGGAACAACAGGTGATAACCTGATGATTCTTTTGGAGCTGAGACTTGATAACGTTATGTTCCGTTTGGGATACGGACGTACAAGAAAAGAAGCCCGCCAGATTGTTGACCATAAACATGTACTTGTAAATGGTAAAACAGTAAACATCCCATCTTATCAGTTGAAAGCTGGCGATGTAATTGAGATTAAAGAGAAATTCAAAGGAGCTCAGAGATATAAAGACATCCTTGAAGTAACAGGCGCTAGATTAGTTCCTGCTTGGCTGGAGGCTGATCATGAGGCTCTGTCGGGAACTGTTAAAGCAATCCCTACAAGAGCAGAGATTGATGTACCGGTAAACGATGTGCTTATTGTCGAGTTGTACTCTAAGTAATTAAGTAAACCCAAAAGGAGGGTCCAGTAGTGTTTGATTTTGAAAAGCCTAGAATTGAAATTGCCGAAATTTCGGAAGATAAAAAATATGGACGTTTTGTAGTAGAACCACTTGAAAGAGGATACGGAACTACTTTGGGTAATTCTTTGAGACGAATCATGCTTTCATCTTTACCAGGTTCCGCAGTGAGCCAGATTAAGATTGATGGTGTGGTACATGAGTTCAGCGGAATTCCGGGAGTAAAAGAAGACGTTACAGAAATTGTAATGAACATTAAAAACCTTGCAATTAAGAATAACAGCGAGGATTTGAACACTCCTAAGATGATGTATATTGATGCAACCGGTGAGGGTGTTGTGACCGCAGCGGATATCAAGTGTGACTCGGATATCGAAATTGTTAATTCCGACCAGGTCATTGCTACATTAAACGGCGGTGCCGACAGCAAACTTTACATTGAAATGACAGTAACAAGTGGTCGTGGATATGTAAGTTCGGATAGAAATAAAAGGGATGACATGCCAATTGATGTAATTCCGATTGATTCTATTTACACACCGATTGAGCGAGTAAATATCAAAATTGAGAATACTCGTGTGGGTCAGATTACTGACTTTGATAAGCTGACATTAGATGTATTTACAAACGGTACATTGGAGCCGGATGAGGCTGTCAGCCTTGCTGCTAAAGTGTTGAGTGAGCATTTGAATTCTTTCATCGACCTTTCCGAGAAAGCGAAAATGGCTGAAGTAATTGTCGAGAAAGAGGAAGATGATTCCCAGAAAGTTATGGATATGAACATTGACGAACTGGAATTGTCTGTGCGTTCTTACAACTGCTTGAAGAGAGCAGGAATCAACACAGTAGAAGAGTTGACGAATAAGACTGCTGAGGATATGATGAAAGTTCGTAACTTGGGTCGTAAATCCCTTGAGGAAGTACTTGCTAAGTTGAAAGAACTTGGATTGTCTCTCAGTACAGGTGAATCTGAATAATAGTATTAACAAGGAGGAAATATCATGGCAGGCTACAGAAAACTTGGAAGAACATCCAGCCAGAGAAAAGCTTTGCTGAGAAATCAGGTAACCAACTTGTTGTATCATGGCAAGATTGTTACAACGGAAGCGAAAGCAAAAGAAATTCGTAAAATTGCTGAAAAGCTTATTGCGATGGCAGTAAAAGAGAAAGATAATTATGAAACTGTTACTGTAAAAGCAAAAGTTGCTCAGAAAGATAAAGATGGCAAGAGAGTCAAAGAAGTGGTTGACGGAAAGAAAGTAACTGTTTACGATACTGTAGACAAGGAAATCAAGAAAGACAATCCTTCCAGACTTCATGCAAGACGTCAGATGAAGAAGATGCTTTACACAATTACCGAAGTTCCTACAGAAACTGCCGGTAAGAAAAAAGCAACAAAAGAAGTAGATATTACAAATCTTCTGTTTGACGAGATTGCTCCTAAGTATGCAGACCGCAACGGTGGTTATACAAGAATCATTAAGATTGGACCACGTAAAGGTGATGCTGCAATGGAAGTTGTAATCGAATTAGTATAAAGATACTGCAAATATGGGGACTGCCTTCGGACAGTCCCTTTTGTGCATATGGAGAAATTTGAAAGGAGACAAACTATTGATTCGTGCAGAGCATATTAAGTTTGATTACATCCGGCGGGATGGAGAAGATAATGTGATAGCTGTGGAAACTGCTGTCAACGATGTCTCCTTTGAAGTGAAAACGGGCGAGTTTGTTGCGATACTGGGGCATAATGGCTCCGGTAAATCCACGCTTGCCAGACATATCAATGCCCTTTTAGTTCCAGAAGAAGGAACGATGTATGTGGATGGCATTGACACTTCAGAAAAGGATATGGTTTGGGAAATTAGAAAAAGGGCCGGCATGGTGTTCCAGAATCCGGACAACCAAATTGTGCAGAATGTTGTCGAAGAAGATGTTGGATTTGGACCGGAGAATATCGGCGTACCGACTAAAAAAATCTGGGAGCGTGTCGAGGAAGCTCTAAAAAAAGTAGGCATGCTTCACGAAAGAAAATCGTCCCCGAATCATTTGTCCGGTGGACAGAAACAGCGGGTAGCAATTGCCGGTATTCTGGCGATGCATCCGAAATGTATTGTATTAGACGAGTCGACGGCAATGCTTGACCCGGTTGGGCGAAGAGAAGTGTTAGACGCCGTAAAGACATTAAATAAGGAAGAACATATTACGATTTTGTGGATTACGCACTACATGGAAGAAGTTACCGAGGCAGACAAGGTAATTGTGATGAATAAGGGCGAAATCGTGATGGAAGGAAAGCCAAAAGAAATTTTTGCCGAGGTGGAAACACTGCAGAAATATCATCTGGATGTGCCGCAGGTAACACTTTTGGCGCATGAGTTGAAAAAGAGGGGGATGACAATTCCTGTTGGAATTACGTCCGCAGACGAATTGGTAGATGTGATTGCAAAACAATTGGGAAAGTAGGAACTTGTGATGGCGATTATTATTCATGAATTGGAGCATCGATATGAGGATGGAAGTGCCGGAGAAAAAGTGGCGCTTCACGATGTGAATATAAAAATTGAACAAGGCGAAATGATTGGTCTGATCGGTCATACCGGTTCCGGAAAATCAACGCTTATCCAACATTTGAACGGCCTTTTGAAGCCGACTTCCGGGGCGGTCTTTTACGATGGAAAGGACATCAATGACAGTGACTTTTCCAAGAAGAAACTTCGCAGTAAAGTTGGACTTGTATTTCAATATCCGGAGTATCAGCTGTTTGAGAGTACGGTGATTGATGATGTGAAATTTGGACCAAAGAATATCGGTATGGATTCACTGAAAATCGATATGAACTCTTTTCAGGCACTCAAACAGGTAGGTATTGGTGAGGATTTATTAGATGTATCACCACTTGAATTGTCCGGCGGACAAAAACGCCGTGTAGCCATCGCCGGTGTTCTGGCAATGGAGCCGGAGGTGTTGATTTTAGATGAGCCGACAGCAGGACTTGATCCAAGTGGAAGAGATGAGATTCTTGATTTGGTTGCAAAACTGCACAAAGAGCGGAATCTGACGGTGATTTTAGTATCCCACAGTATGGAAGATGTGGCGAGGTATGTAGAGCGTCTTATTGTGATGAACCATGGAACGGTGGCGTTTGACGCAATACCGGGAGAAGTATTTTCTCATTATAAAGAGTTAGAGAAAATTGGATTGATGGCACCGCAGGTGACATATGTGATGGAAGGACTGGCAAGGCGTGGTGTTACGCTGCCGCACAATGCAATAACTGTGCAGGAAGCAGTCGACAGTATTTTACAGGCAAGATAAGAAAAGGGGATTGAATTATGTTACGTGATATGACAATCGGACAATTTTATCCGGCAGAGTCGGTGATTCACCGTCTGGACCCTCGTGTGAAAGTGGTCGGGGTACTTGCTTATTTGATTTCACTTTTTTTGTTTCGCGGTTTTGTTGGATATGCTGTTGTTACCGTATTTCTAGGAACGGTGATTGTACTTTCCAAAGTCCCGCTCCGCTACATTGTACGCGGTATGAAGCCGATTCTGTTTCTGCTTATTGTGACGGCATTGTTTAACTTGTTTGGAACAAGCGGCGATGTGGTATTTCACTGGAAATTTATCACCATTACATGGCAGGGAATCCGAAAGGCTGTCTTTATGTCCATGCGTTTGAGTTACCTGATTGTCGGATCCTCGATGATGACATATACGACGACGCCAAATCAGTTGACAGATGCGATAGAAAAATTGTTAAAGCCGTTAGAAAAGATAAAGGTGCCGGTTCACGATTTTGCGATGATGATGTCCTTGGCGCTGCGTTTTATCCCGATTCTTCTCGAAGAGGCGAACCGGATTATCAATGCACAGAGTGCACGCGGTGCGGATTTTGAAGAGGGCAGATTGTGGCAGCGTATGCGTGCCATGGTATCGATTCTAGTGCCGCTTTTAGTATCTGCGACCAGACGTGCTTATGAACTTGCCAACGCAATGGAGGCAAGATGTTATCACGGCGGAGAAGGCCGTACAAAGATGAAACCGCTTAAGTACCGGGCGGTTGACCGGATTTCGTATGGGGTTCTTCTCGGTTATCTGGTTTGTGTGATTGGCATTACTCATTTTATTCCATGGTAGGAGGAGAAAATGCGGAGAATACGATTGATTGTTTCTTATGATGGAACAAATTACTGTGGGTGGCAGATTCAGGAAAATGCGGTGACTGTGGAGGGAACGCTTACAGACGCATTGCGAAAATGGCTGAAAGAAGACATAGAGATAATTGGAGCGAGCCGCACGGATTCCGGTGTGCATGCGTATGGAAATATCGCTGTGTTTGACACAAACAGCCGGATTCCGGCGGAGAAATTTGCGATTGGTCTCAATCATTATCTGCCGGAAGATATCCGGGTGCAAAAGTCAGATGAGGTGGAATCGGATTATCATCCAAGATACCGCAATACAGAAAAAACGTATGAGTATACAATTTTAAATACGAAAATCAATCTTCCCACATACAGCCGGTATTCGTATCATGTATATCATCCTTTGGATTTTGAGGCAATGAAAGAGGCGGCAGCCCTTCTTGTCGGTGAGCATGATTTTTCAGCCTTTTGTTCAGCGGGCAGTCAGGTGAAATCAAAAGTTCGTACTATTTACGAGGTATCCCTTGATAGGCAAAAGGCAATGGGGTGCAATGGCGGTGAAGTGATTCGAATTCGTGTGCGCGGGAATGGCTTTTTATATAATATGGTTCGGATTATTGCCGGCACGCTGGTTGAAATCGGTGAGGGCAGGAGATGCTTAGCGGATGTCAAACAGGCACTTTCTACCGGAGAGCGTAAAAAAGCGGGGCCTACGGCCCCGCCGGAAGGACTGGTACTTGTGGAAATCCGTGAAGTACCTTAAATAAAGATTTTATTTCCATGTTTGCATATCGTAAGCATGGATTTTTTTTGCGTTGTCAACGACATAGAAGTAATTGCCGATTCGTATACCTCGTGTGTTTGACATTTCCTTAATTGGAACATTTAATACCTGTTTAAATTCAGTTCCATCAAAATGATAGAGCTTGTAGCGCAGTGTGGTGTCAGTTATCGTGGCAAAGCCGACAAGCTTCCTCTCCTCATCAATGAAAACCGATTTGTGGTTACTGCCTGCTTCCGTTTCGCTGTATTTTGGCAGGAGCAGTTTTGTCTGTTCGGTCACGGAACCATTTTCTCCTAAGGCAAAGAGAGAAATTTTTACTTTGTTATTATCACCACCTGCCATTCCAACGCCAATCAGTTGGTTTTCGCCGAAGGAATGAAGGTAAGAGGAGAAGCCCGGCAGTTTTAATTTTGCTTTAACAACCGGCTTTTTCGGATTGCTGATGTCGACGGCAAATACCGGATCTGTCTGGCGGTAGGTGACAAAGTATGCCATGGAACCAATGTAATACGATGCATAAATGGTTTCGTCGTTACCTAAATTATCAATTTTGCCAAGAGTATTCATGTTTTTGTCTAAAATGCAGATACCATTGGTCGATGTTTCGTTCCTCCAGTCAGTGTAGACGAAAGCAAAATTTCCTTTATATTCATGCATATAATAGGAATCATTAATTTGGCCTTTTACCTTTTTTGTTGTTTGGTAGGAAAATGCGCCGTCTTTGTATTCAAATTTGCTGATGGCAGTTTTTGTGCTGCTGTTCCATAAAAATTGTTCGTAAATGGTGTTGGCAAGGTATAAATGGGATGTGCTCATGTAGTATGTGGTGTAATCTGAGAGCACGGCCGCGGTGTCGGAGAAATTATCCGGTTTGGTAAGATTTACACTTGTCATGACAACATAACTATTTACAGGGTCATCTACAATTTTTTGTATCTTATTTTCCTTCATTGTTTTGCCGTTTACGGAAGGTATATATTCAGATATCTTTTTTTCGCTTTTGCATTCACCCATGATTAGGTGGGCAGAAAAGGTGTAGAGATATCCATTTGTAAAGCGGGAAGTTTTATAAATTCCGCTTTGCGACAGGCTTTTGATTTTTTTTGCATTTTGCGGTGTACTGACATCGTAAATATCTATATAGGTGGTTTCATTCAAAGTAATGCAATCATCAGCAACGCCGCAAGTGGCATTTGAATTATCTTCAATGCTGTCTGAGGAAAGTATAATTAATTTACTGTTTTCTAAATACAATTCCTCTACCCATCTTTTTTTTAGGGTAAATTGCTTAACTAATTCTATAGTTTTTCCCTCCACAGAATATATGCGGATTTTGGCACAATTGTTGTTATTTAACATGGTATAGATAAAGGAACCGTCTGTTTTGACGATGTCGCCTTCCATGACATCTTTTACTTGAAGATCCGTTTCTGAATAGTCGTGGGTGACTGTTGTGTCTTCAGCTCCTGTCGAGGATTTTGCTCCGGTGGATGCTGAATCTTCTGCGGCAATATCGGACATGGATTGCTTGTCATGATATTTTTGAATCAGGCTATAAATTTCTGAATAACTGGTATTGCCGACAAACTCGTGTCGGTCCGAGGTGGTTGGCTTCGAATTGGCAACAGGGGTTCCTTTTTCTGATTGCCGTCCGGTGTTGAAGTAATAGGCTGTGCCGGCAATAAGAAGCGCAAGACAAGCAGCTGCCGCAGTAATGCCGGCATACAATTTTTTGTGGGTGCGTTTTTTAGGAACTTCCATTTTTTTATCTATCATTTCTTCTATTTTTGCAGGGTGCAGAGAATCCGGAACCGGAATGGAATCCGCTTCTTCGCGCCAATGCTTTTTGAGTTTTTCTTCAAAATTTTTATCGCTCATAATTGACCTCCTTATGTTTATAAGTCCGCATTTTTCTCGCGGAGTTTTGCAAGTGCCCGGCTTTTGATGGAACGGATGGAGCCTTCCCGTTTTTTTAGAATACCCGCGATTTCTCTGCTGGTATAGCCGCCAAACACGGATAAGGTGATGACGCGCCGTTCCGGCTCACTAAGCTGCGAAAGTTCGTCTTGAATTTCCGGTGTCAGGTAGCCATCTTCGGCGGCAGCCGGTTCCTGCCATGACGCATCACTCAAATAAATGGATTTTTGTTTTAATAATTTTTTACATTCGTTTGCCGTAATCTGGAACAGCCAGCTCTTGAACGCGTCATTTTTCCGCAGTTTATGTAATTGCTCAAATGCTTTTAAAACGGCTGAACTGACGGCGTCCTCGGCGGTTATACTGTCCTTCGTATAATAAAGGGCAAAATGGTATAAGTCTTTGTAATAGATTTCGTAAAGTCTGGCAAAAGCATGGGAATCGCCCTTTTTTGCCTGCTGTACGAAAATCCAGTCTGTCTTTGTCACGGGTGCCTCCAATCTGCACATTTGTGCGAATATACTGTATACAGTTCTCTGTGAAATCCCTCACAGCTAATAATTAGATTGATTTTGGTGTCAAAGTGTTGCATTTATTTCATTTTTTTATACTGTTTTTATTATGGCCTTAAGAAATGGTCTGCGTCAAGAAAAAAATCTTGACAGAGGCACTTTGGTATCGTATACTATACGAGTATGGCGTGTTTTGTCGTTCCATGCCCCGGTAACGAGAATACGCATGTAACAAGGAAAACAGCCGAACCAGTTTTGTTTTGCAAAACCTAGTAAGCAAGAACTAAATAAGGAGGATTCCAAGGATGAAAAGTTTTATGGCAAGTCCATCCACAGTGGAAAGAAAATGGTATGTTGTAGACGCTGAAGGAAAAACTTTGGGACGTCTTGCATCAGAAGTTGCGAATGTATTAAGAGGTAAAAACAAACCAACTTACACACCGCACATTGACACAGGCGATTATGTAATCGTAGTAAATGCAGAGAAGATTCAGGTTACAGGTAAGAAACTGGATCAGAAGATTTACTATCATCACTCTGAATATGTAGGCGGAATGAAAGAAGCTACATTGAGAGAAATGATGCAGAAGAAACCGGAATTTGTAATTACTCACGCTGTAAAGGGTATGCTTCCAAAGGGACCTTTGGGACGCCAGATGCTTAAGAAACTGCACGTATATGCAGGACCGGAGCACAACCATGCAGCACAGAAACCGGAAACATTGGACATTTAATGAGGTGTAGAAAGGAGAGATAACATTGGCTAGTTCAACATTTTACGGAACAGGAAGAAGAAAATCCAGTATCGCTCGTGTATACCTTACACCAGGTACCGGTAAAGTGACAATTAATAAAAAAGATATTGACGATTATTTTGGTCTTGAGACTTTGAAAATCATTGCTCGTCAGCCTTTGGAAGCTACAAACACTGCTGACAAATACGATGTAAAAGTTACTGTTAAAGGTGGCGGTTTCACAGGTCAGGCAGGCGCTATCCGTCATGGTATCGCTCGTGCATTGAATGAAGCAGATGCTGATTTCAGACCGATTCTTAAAAAGGCTGGATTCCTTACTCGTGATTCACGTATGAAGGAAAGAAAGAAATACGGCTTGAAGAAAGCTCGTCGTGCACCACAGTTCTCCAAACGTTAGTTTTTGGAAACAGGATTATTACAACATCGGGAACAGAATTGTTCCCGGTGTTTTTCTATATTTTGGTCTTAGGTGACTTAGATTCTAATTTTCTGTATTACGGTCAACCATTTTGGATGGATGGGGTGACTGGAATTTGTATATTTGCGATAGCGGTCAACCGTTTTGGATGGATGCGGTGACTTAGAATTGCATATTTGCGATAGCGGTCAACTTTTGGATGTAAAATGGTTGACTGGAATCATATTTTTTCCCAAACAAGTCATTTTAGTTAATAAAATAGTTGACTAAAATAATAGAAAAGCAAAAAAAGGTCAACAAAAATAGATATATGAGTTGACTGGATTTAAGTATTTTGTAAATAAAGTCATATGGAAGAGGTGGATAAATGCAAGGATTGAAAAAATTGTTATTAAAGGAGCAAAAAGAATTAGAAATGATTTGCAGCAAGGTAGAGAACGAATTGAAATCTGTACCGGAAGGAAATCTGCGGATATCGAAAGACAAAAATAAGGTTCGATATTACCATTGTGTAGAAGATAATGAAGGAACTTATATTTCAAAAATAGATTCCGAACTGCCAAAGCTGCTTGCTCAAAAGAAGTATAATCAGAGTGTGCTGAAAAAAGCTAAAGCAAGACTTCGGCAGATAGAAAGGATAACGAGGGACTATTCCGATGATGAAATTGAAAAGATTTATACATCGATGCATACACAAAGGCAGTTATTAGTTACACCAATTGAGCCAATATGGGAGAAAGAACTTGTTCGGTGGTATGACAGCGAATATCATGGCAAAGAATTTTACGAGGGAACTGCTGAAATTGTGACAGAAAAAGGTGAGCGTGTCAGGTCAAAGTCAGAGAAGATTCTTGCGGATTATTTCTACAGAAACAACATTTTATATCAGTATGAAAAACCCCTATATTTGAAAGGATATGGTACGGTATACCCGGATTTTACATTTTTATCGAAAAAAACGCGGAAAGAAATTTACTGGGAGCATGAAGGTATGATGGACAAACCGGAGTATGCCAAATCTGCTGTAAAGAAAATAGAATCTTATCAGAGAAATGGAATTCATCTGGGAGAACGTCTGATACTTACTTTTGAAACAGAGTTGAAAGTTTTGAATTCTCAGATTGTTGAAGAACTGGTGGAAAAATATTTGGTGTAGAGGTGGTTTTGTTCTTGACCCGATATGCTTGGTATGCTACTTTAATTAAAAATAGTAATAAAGACAATAACTGGAGGGTGATAGTGTGACGGCAAAACTAAGAAATATGACATCATTGTACATTTTTAAAGGTGATAAGGTGCTGCTTTTGTATCGACAGGGCAGCAGAGTTGTTAACGATATGTGGATAGGATCTGCTGGAGGACATTTTGAACCAGAAGAATTAAATGATGCAAAAGCATGCGTGTTGCGGGAATTAAATGAAGAATTAGAACTTGCGGAAAAAGATTTATCTCATCTGGCACTGCGGTATGTAACATTACGAAGATGCAACGGAGAAATCAGACAGAATTATTATTTTTTTGCAGACCTTAAAGACGAAGTTGATGTCAATTTTCATTCGAGTGAAGGAATCAGCAGGTGGTTTGACTTGTCAGAATTGAATTCCTTAGAAATGCCATTTACATCAAAGTATGTGGTAAAACATTATTTAGAAATTGGCTGTAAAAATCATGATATATATGCAGGAATTGCTGATGGAGAAAAAATAGTATTTGTTAATATGCCAGAATTTTAGATGAAAACAGCAATTTAGAAACAGAGGGGGAATACTTATAATGGAAACAGATAAATGTCAGTTTATAACAGACATTATGCCAATCATTTTGCCAGTTGTATCAGCTATTGTAACACTAATAATTAGTTCGGTTGTTCAGTTTGTAAGGGATAGGCAATCAAACAAGCAAGAACGAGTGATGGCAATTTTAAACTATAAGGTATTGGCATATCAGGATATGTATAGTGCATTGTTGCAATATAGAAATTATTTTATGCTATTTGTGGATGGAGGAAATGAATACAAGCAAAATGAAGATTTAGAGAAGTTTGCTCCGCTAGAATCAAATACGCTAATGAGGGAAAAGTACAATAAAAATCTGTTGTTTATAAGTGATGATTTGAAGAATAAAGTTGAAGATACATTAGCGCAAGGAGAAACATTAAATAACCTTGGTATTGCTTTATGTCAAAAAGATACAAGAGATTTATATTTTGATGCTGTGCCATCTAGTTGTGAAACGGTCATTAATAAGATAGATGAATGTGTTAATTTAATAAAACAAGAATTGCTTATTAAAAAGTTATAGCCCCCCTCACTCCCCTATCTGGCACAGCACAGAAGCGTAAAACATCCCATCCTTTGCCTCAAACCGGCATATGCCGCCATGCTGGTTCACAATATTTTTCACGGAGCGGGTTCCAAGCCCAAGCCCTTTATGTTTGGTGGAAACAAGATTTCCATCTGGGGTATGTGCAAGTGTTCCGGTGAAAGTGTTATCTACGGTGATACAGAGTGAGCCGCCGTCAGTATTTGCGCGGACGATGATTTTTTTGTCCGGTGTTTGTTCCGATTTGCAGGCATCTACAGCGTTTTCCAATAGGTTGCCGAGGAGAACCGAAATGTCGGTTTCCGGAATGTTGATTTTTTCCGGAATTTCTGTTTTTACGAGATAGGTAATACCCTGCTCTTTAGCCTGTTGTGCAAAATATACAAGTACGGCATTGGCGGCAGGATCTGCGCAGAACTGTACCGGCGTATCGTCTGGTAAACTCATTCTGTACTGTTTTAGATACTCACTTAGAGCAGTATAGTTTCTCGTATTCAGGTATTCCTGCATAAGTGTGATATGGTGGCGGACATCGTGCTTGGCTCGGCGCACCTCTGTGATTTTCTCTTGCAAATTTTCGTATTGTACCGTCTGCATGGTCAATTCATGGTTGCGTTCCGTCAGCAGGAGGGTTTTGGTCTGCTCCAAAATCAGGCGTGTAACGACATAGTAAATGAAAATGGCGCCGACATTGATAATAAATAAAAACAGCGTATTTTTCGGACGCAGGGCAATTTCAAGACTTGATTTGGAAGCATTTCCGTAGAACGCATAATACCACATCACATAAAAGGTGGCAGGAATTACCCACAAATACCGCCACTCAAAGCCGGATGGCTCCTTTTCTACTGCCGGTGTATACACTTTTTTCATATAGAAAAACAGAGGAATAGCAAGAATTATTTCTACCACAGCAAGCATGAGAGAAAAAGACCAGCGGTAATTTTGTACGGCGAGGTCAGGGAAGAAAAGATTTTCTATGGTCTTTGATGAAATTACAGCGAGGTTCGCAAGATTTGAAATCATTAAAAGTGTAAAAAACGTTTTGCCAAAGTGTTTTTTTATGGCAAGAAAATAAAAAGCAGCATACAGGATGGTGCTTACTGCACTGATGGTTCCGGTGTTGTTTCCGGGAGCAAAGGCAGCCCATGCACCGAGAAAAAGCTGCAAAATTGTCACAAGAACAATCAAAAAAAATGTTGTTTTTATCGAAAAACGAAGACTGTGCCGGAACGGATAAAGTGCCAGGGCAAGAAAAGGAAGAAAATTCAGCAGGGAATAAATGGCGACTTCCGCCAATCGATAAAAAGACAGCATCATTTGCCACCTCCATTTCGTAACATTTCAAACCGGAACGTAAAATAGGCATCTAAAACTTCTTTGGATTTACGTCTGCTAATTGGGATACTTTTTCCGTCGCTCATGACAAAAACATCATTGGTCTGGGAAGCAACTTCATAAAAATTAATCAACATACCTTTTGTCGGGCTGGAAAAATACGGATAGGCACATAAGAGCGATTCAATTTCGGAAAAAGAAGTCCGCACAATTGTGTCAACGTCGTATTTGCAGTGAAGGGTGACCCGGTGTGAAGAAAAATCAACATAGATAATATTGCGCAGGATGGCACTGGTGCCATCGGGAAGTTTTACCGTACGCATCTTCTCAATTTCTGCGAGGTTAAGCCGGTCTAACATAACCTTTACTTTGTCACGCCCAAATGGTTTGCGCAGATAATAGCAGGCATTTACCTCATAACTTTCACTGGCAAATTCATTGCTCGTTGTACTGAAAACAATTTTTACATTGCTGTCTCGTTCCCTGATTTTACGGGCAACATCCACGCCGGTCAGTTTGTCCATAAAAATATCTAAAATAATAAGGTCAAAATCCGCAGTCTCCCAAGCGGTCAGAAACTCTTCGCCACTTCGATAATCCGATATTTCTGAAGAATCTCCGAGAAATTCATTTAACAAAGTGCTCAGTTGTTCACACATTTGTATATCATCATCCACAATCGCAATTCTCAAAGTTAATCTCCTTATAATCCAAAAGTTTTACAAATTTTCCTTATTGTAGCATATTTTGACACAAAAACAAAGAAGCATAAAAGAATATTTTTACCGTTTGTGTAATTTTTTTACCGCTTGTGCCAAAGTGGTTGCTATTTGTAAAAAGTTCGGGTAAGATTTGTGTTACGGCTAAAGACATAACAGGAGGATATGTGAACACAAGGGTAAACACGAAAGGGAAAGACGAAGGCAAACAGAGAGGGAAAGCAAACGGCAGTCTGTAATAGGCTGCCGTTTGGCATGCAGAGAACACTTGACCTTGACGTCACGCACATAACATTCTATGATAAAAGAAGAAATATCAATAGAAAAAGGAGAGTGCTTGACTTATGAAAAAAATAATCACATATGTTATGATATTTACGATGTTAATTACAACGGCTGCAGTTTCTATGGCGGTTCCTGCATCGGCGGCGGTGAAAAAGCAGAGCAAAAGACAGGTGACATTGATTCGAAGCTACAATAAAATATACCGCAAATGCAAAAAGAACTTTAAGTATGATGGTTCGCAGCTTGAAATGAATCAAGATTCTTACAAAGAATTCAAAATCTGGGACAAAGAACTTAATCGCGTATACAAACTGCTTTATAAAGGGTTGTCGGCAAAGCAAAAAAAAGTGTTAAAGAAAAAACAGATTCGCTGGATAAAGAAAAAAGAAAAGGAAGCAGCCAAGGAAGCGGCACAATGGGCTGGCGGAAGCGGACAGCCGTTGGCACGTAATATGGTGTTGATTACAGAGACCAAGAAGCGTTTACGCTGGCTGATTCGAACTTACGCATAAGAAGGAGCACATAGAAACGATGGCAAACATAATTAAGATTGCGGATTTTTCAGATGAGGCACTTGATTTTTATGTGCGTGAAAAAGAGGCGCAGTTAAAACACCGCCCGGCGCATGGCAGGGGGATGTTTATTGCGGAGAGTCCGATTGTCATTGAGAGAGCACTGGCAGCTGGGTATGAGCCGGTATCATTTCTCATGGAAGAAGCGCACATTGGAAAGCAGGGGCAGGAATTTATTGCAAAATACCCGGAGATTCCAATTTTTACAGCACCGTTTGATGTGTTGACAAAAATTACAGGTTTTAAACTCACGAGAGGGATGCTTTGTGCGATGTATCGCAAAGAACTTCCATCTATTGAAAGTGTGTGTCGGATGGCAAGCCGGATAGCGGTTTTGGAAAACGTTGTGAATCCGACGAATGTGGGGGCGATTTTTCGTTCGGCGGCAGCACTTAATATAGACGCTGTTTTACTGACCCCCGCATGCAGCGACCCTTTGTATCGCCGTGCAATACGAGTGAGTATGGGAACCGTATTTCAGATTCCGTGGACTTTTCTACCGGATGATGAAACGTATGTGAGTAAGCTGCAGAAAATCGGCTATAAAACGGCGGCAATGGCACTGTGTGAGGATACGGTTTCAATTGCGGATGAGAAACTGAAAGAAGAAGAAAAACTTGCCATCATTTTAGGAACCGAAGGAGAAGGTCTTATGCCGCAGACAATAAAACAAAGTGATTACACCATCAAAATACCGATGGCACATGGCGTTGATTCGCTGAATGTAGCCGCGGCTAGCGCAGTCGCTTTTTGGGAGTTAGGAAATAAGGAGGCAGAACGATGATAAGACATATTTTATTTTGGAATTACACGGAGAAAGTGAAAGAGGAGCATACACAGGAGGAGTCCCTTCGTTTTATGCAGCAGTCAGTGGCTACGATGAATGGAAATATAGAGGGACTTTTGCATGCAGAGATAAACCACAATTTTGCCGGTGGCTATGACCTTGTTTTTTATGCAGAATTTGCAGATAAGGAATCGTTAAAGAAGTTTATGAACCACCCACTTCATGTGGCACATAGAGAAAAATGCAAGGAAATTGTGACTGACCGGTTATGTGGCGATATCGTCAGTGAATAGAGAAGATGACACGTAAGAAGGAAAAGCAAAAGAACATAACATGCTTTCCGAACTTGCATAAAAGGTATCGATTCGCTATAATGGGGACAATGACGTTTGAAAGGAGAATTTAGTAACATGAAAAAGAAATTTAGTTTTCTGCTTGTATTGGCAGTTCTTGTAATGGGGCTTAGTGCATGTGGAGGTTCAAAATCTGACACAACGAGCGAGACAAAGGCGAAAAAGGCCCCAAAAGCTACGGAGACAGCCGAGGTAACAAAAGAGCCGGAATCGAAAACAACGGATACAAAAGGTAAACATCATGCCAAAATCAAAGTAAAAAATTATGGCACGATTGAAGTGGAATTGGATGGTGATACAGCACCGATTACGGTAGCTAACTTCATCAAATTAGTGAATGATAAGTTCTATGATGGATTGACATTTCACCGCATTATTTCAGGCTTTATGATTCAGGGTGGTGATCCGTTAGGAAACGGAACCGGTGGTTCAGATGAGACGATTAAAGGTGAATTTTCTTCCAATGGAGTAGAGAATAACATATCTCATAAAAGAGGTGTGATTTCCATGGCGCGTTCGTCAGACCCGGACAGCGCAAGTTCCCAGTTCTTCATTATGCATCAGGATTCAACCTATTTGGATGGTGAGTATGCTGCTTTTGGAAAAGTGACAAAGGGAATGAAAGTTGTCGATAAGATTTGTGAAGATGCCACTCCGACTGACGGTAACGGCACGATTGAAAAAGCAGACCAGCCGGTCATTGAAAGTATTCGTATGGTGGATTAAATAAAATCGTGTCTATTGAATAACGATGGAAGCACAGGTTAAGTCTTCCGAAAGATTGTAAACAATGCCGCTCTTTAGTCCTACGACGGTGGGACGAAGGACGGCATTTGGTTTATTTTCGACAACGCGGGCCTGTTCGCCGTTGCTCAGTGAAACCGTTGTATCAACCGGATAGAGAATGACGCTCTCCATGAAACTGCGCATGGCAGTGATATCTAACTCGGCGGTCATTGACATAATCATTTCCACGGCGGTGCGCTGGGAAAATGATTTTTTGTAAGGACGCTCGGTTACTAGAGCGTCGTAAACGTCCGCAATGGACAGAATTTTTGCATAAGGTACAATTTTATCAGAAGCATATCCAAATGGATATCCGGTTCCGTTCATTTTTTCATGATGCTGCAGTACGGCAAGTGAAATAGCACCGTGAAATTCTTTTTTCTCTTTTAAGATATTATAGCCAAGTTCGGAGTGCTGTTTCATAATAGCAAATTCTTCATCGGTTAAGCGAGCCGGCTTGTTTAAAATTTCGGATGGGATTTTTGATTTTCCCATATCGTGTAAAAGTCCGGCGATACCGATATTATAAACATCTTTGCTTGACATGCCCAAGTTTCTGGCAATAATCATGGAGATGGTAGCGACATCCACACTGTGCTTAAACGTATATTCATCGCTTGTTTTGAGTGCACTGATATCAACCGCCAAAGCGTCGTTGTGGTCAATGGCGTGAATTAAGTCATTTGTAATTTTTGCGGAAGTGTTTGTGAATTCCGGTGAGTCTGAATTGTTATATAAATACTGGATTCCCTCGGACACGCGTTTTTTAACACTCTCTGATAAATAAACTTTTCTTGGATCTTCTGTGCGGTATTTTTCGATTTTATTGCGTACAAAAGGGGTGAGTGTTTCTTCCTCCGGTTTTTCCTCCGGGTCTTCCTCACCTGTCTTTATGTATACTCCGTGTATGCCTCGTTTTTTCAGGCCTTCAATCAAATAAGCATCCAAAGCAGAGCCACGGGCAATGAGTGTACGGTCCAGTCTGTCTTTGATAACCTGGTCAATCTGCATGCCCTCTTCTAGTTTGGAAGTTGGTACATAAAATCGCTTAATCAATGAAATCCAATCTCCTTTAATGTTTCTGTTAGTAGTATAACATAAATGGGGGCTTGTTCCAACTGTTTGCCCGGAGAAAGTTGAAAAAAACAGATAATGAAAATAATTCACTTCAAAAGTGAACAAAATTAAACATTTTCGCTTTACATTTGTTTTTCCTACGATATAATAGGATATGCTGGGTCAAAACGTTATTGAGAAAATTTTGCACCCAATGGATGAAGGATAGAAGGAGATTTGAGAACGATGAAGAACGGTATCGAAATCAGATGGCACGGCCGCGGCGGCCAAGGTGCCAAGACGGCAGCACTTTTGCTTGCGGATGTAGCGTTCAAAACGGGTCAGAACGTGCAGGGATTTCCGGAATATGGTCCGGAGCGTATGGGAGCACCGATTACGGCGTACAACCGCATCAGTTCCGATGTGATTCGCGTACATTCAAACATTTACCACCCGGATTATGTGGTAGTTGTAGATGAGACGCTTTTGGATTCGGTTGATGTGACAGCCGGTTTGAAGGAAACCGGTGCAATTATTATTAATACACCGAAAAAGAGAGAGGACATGATTCCGAAACTCAATGGCTACAAAGGTCGTGTTTATGCGATTGATGCCAGACATATTTCCGTGGAGACATTAGGAAAGAATTTTCCGAATTCACCGATGTTAGCAGCAACGGTAGCGGTCAGTGAAGTAATGGAAAAAGAGACTTTTATTCATGAAATGAGAGCTTCTTATGAACATAAATTTGCAAAGAAACCGGAAGTAATTGACGGTAATATGGAAGCGTTGGAGCGTGCCTTTGACGTTGTTTCCATCGATATTCAGAAAGATAAGGAGGCAATGGCGTGAGAACAGATGTTACAAAAATCAACGAAAAAACACCACATCAGGATTTGACAGAAGGCTTGATGGTTTTTGCGGGTGGCACTTCAAAACTTTTTAATACCGGTGAGTGGCGCACGAATACCCCGATTTATGTTGCAGATAAATGTAAACAATGCCTGCTCTGCACCCCGGTTTGCCCGGACTGCAGTATTCCGGTTAAAGATGGAAAGCGTGGCGAATTTGACTATGACCATTGTAAGGGCTGCGGCATTTGTGCTAAAGTATGCCCATTTGGCGCAATTGAGATGAAGGAGGGAAATATCTAATGGCAATTAAAGAACGTATGTCAGGAAATGAAGCGGTATCGTATGCAATCCGCCAGATTAATCCGGATGTCATGCCGGCATTTCCAATTACTCCTTCGACGGAGATTCCACAGATGGTTTCTACCTATATTGCAAATGGTGAGATGGATACCGAGTTTATCCCGGTGGAGAGTGAACATTCTTCCATGAGTGCAACGATTGGTGCCGAGGCAGCAGGTGCGAGAAGTTTGACGGCTACTTCTTCTGCAGGACTCGCACTTATGTGGGAAGAACTTCTTCTTGCCGCATCGAATCGTCTGCCACTTGTTATGGCGTTGGTAAACCGTACATTATCCGGTCCGATTAATATTAACTGCGACCACTCCGATGGTATGGGCGCAAGAGATACCGGCTGGATTCAGATTTACGCAGAAAATAATCAGGAAGCGTATGACAACTTTATTCAGGCATATCCGATTGCGGAAGATACGAGAGTGCATCTTCCGGTTATGATTTGCCAGGATGGATTTATTACAAGCCACGCTGTGGAAAATATTACGCTTTTGGAAGATGAAGCGGTCAAAAATTTTGTCGGTGAGTATCATCCGGAAGAATTTTTGTTAAATCCCGGCAAACCGATTGCGGTAGGACCGTATTCCATTTCTAATTATGCGATGGAAGCAAAGAAAAATCAGGAAGTGGCTCTTGAAAATTCAAAAGAAGTTATCAAGGAAGTTGCCAAGAAATACAAAGAGCTGACCGGACGTGGTTTTGAGCTTTTTGAGGAATATAAAACGGAAGATGCCGATTACATTATGTTAATTATGGGTTCGGCAGCAGGAACTGCGAAAGAGGCTGTGGATGAACTTCGGGCAGAAGGCAAAAAAGTCGGTGTACTCAAACTTCGTGTATTCCGTCCATTCCCTTCAGAGGAAATTGCAAAAGCTTTAGCAAATTGCAAAGCAGTTGCCGTTATGGACCGTTGTGAGAGCTACAATGGCAATGGCGGACCGCTTGGCAGTGAGGTGCCGGCAGCCTTGTTCAAAAATAAAGTTATGATTGAAGCAGTAAATTACATATACGGTCTGGCCGGACGTGATTTTACCATCAAAGATGTAAAAGATGTATTCGCGGAATTAGAGGATATGATTGAAAATGGCAAGACAGTAGAACAGTACCAGTATATCAGACTGAGAGGATAAACGGAGGATAGTATGAGTGATTATCGTTTAAAAACTATGATGGAAAAACCAGAGAGATTGGCTCCGGGACATCGTATGTGTGCCGGCTGTGGTGCAACAATCGCTGTACGTGCCGTACTTCGTGCTCTGCATGAGGGAGACCACGCAGTCATTGGTAATGCGACCGGATGTCTGGAAGTTTCTTCTTTTATGTATCCATACACCGCATGGGAGGACAGTTACATACATAATGCATTTGAAAATGCAGGTGCCACATTGAGTGGTGTTGAGACTGCTTACCGTGCCTTGAAAAAACGCGGCAGACTGCCGGAAGACGAAACATTTAAATTTATTACATTTGGTGGAGATGGCGGAACTTACGACATCGGTTTCCAGTCCTTGTCCGGTGCGATGGAGCGTGGACATGACATGGTTTATGTCTGCTATGACAATGGTGCCTATATGAACACCGGTATCCAGCGTTCTTCGGCAACACCTATGTATGCGGACACAACGACAACGCCGGTTGGCAAGCAGTCCGTAGGTAAAATGCAGAACCGCAAAGACTTGGCAAGCATCATTGCTGACCATGACGTTGCTTATGTTGCACAGACAACAATGACAACGGATTTTAAAGATTTGCATCGTAAATCCGAAAAAGCCATCTACACAGAAGGCGCAAGTTTTCTGAATGTAATGACACCATGCCCACGTGGCTGGCGTTACGACACAGCAGATATCATGAACATCTGTAAACTTGCCGTAGAAACCTGCTACTGGCCACTCTTTGAGGTAGACCATGGCAAATGGATTCTTTCCTATGAGCCAAAGAAGAAACTTCCAATCGAAGACTTCCTTCGTGTTCAGGGACGTTTCAAACACCTCTTCAAAAAAGGCAACGAACACCTAATCGAGCAATTCCAGGCAGAAGTAGACCGCCGCTGGGAAGACCTACAGTATAAATGTGCACGTTAGGCTTAAGCCGTGCAATAAGGAAAATACCGTCACCTGCATACTTGTGCTTGCACAAAAATGTGTAGGTGTCGGTATTTTTATTATTATAGGGCGCAGCCCGTGAGCGCCTATCGCGAAGAGATAGGCGCTGCACGGCTTAAGAAGGATCGTTTCATCTAGCATAGGGCGCAGCCCGTGATAAGGGATATCGCGAAGCGATATCCCTTATGCGGCTTAAGGCGAGGAAAAACAGGTGGCGCAGCCCGTGAGCGCCTATCGCGAAGAGATAGGCGCTGCACGGCTTAAGAAGGATTCTGGCGGTCATTACAAGGCATGTTCGCCGGAAGAAGGGCTGGCAACTTGCTAAAACAACGCTAACTTGCTCCAAAGCCAAAAAACGTTGCATATTCACCCCCATTTTGTCGGATTTATCTCAATTTTTCCGAGAAAAACAACGCTTTTTTCTGGACTTTTAAGAAAGAGTTGCATGAAATGGAAAAATAGTTGTAAGCAAAGCAACCATAAGGCAGAAAGTTTGGGAAAAGCGTTGCTTTGGGTGGAGAATTGTCTTGCAGGAATGTTTGACATAAATATAATTTGATGCTAATATAGTGATAGAAAATGTGCTACCGCATATAGACGGTTAGCCTGATTTTTTGGTTACAAGAGTAACTGCCAAAGTTTGCAGACCAGGCGGTTACTCTTGTGTTTTATTATTGCTCTTGGAACCAACGGTATAACCAAGAGCAAAGCAAGTAATACATAAGCTGATTATGGCTATAAAGAGTTCCGTTGTAAGCATAAGCACAATCCTCCTCAGGAGATTTCCGCAAAGGATTTCTATGTAAACGCAAGCTAATACTCTTGCGACGAAGGCGAACCGCCTACCGAATAGGGTAGCACTGACAATATCTTATCAAACATGTGAATAAAAATCAATCCTTTGTGTGATTCTATTTATAATATGAGATAACTGTAGCTTGCGACGAAAATGAAGTAATAATTGACGTTACTGTTAAAAATCGTTAATATAGTAGTATAAAAATCGAGTAAAGCGAAAGAACACGTGAGGAGGAAAACATGTTACCAGCAGTAGTGAAAAACAAAATTGAACAGATATGGCTTGATGTCATTGCGGGAGGAGTATCACAGCCGACCGAAGTTATTGAGCAGTTAACATATCTTATGTTTGCAAAACAACTTGATGAGCATGAAGCAGATATTGAAACTGCCGAATTGCTTTCAGGGGAACCACAGAAACATATTTTTGGGGATTCTAAAGAAGAACAGGCATTGCGGTGGAGAAATTTTAAAGGGATGGAAGCTAGAGAACTTCACAAACATTTTGTTGAACATGTCTTTATTTTTCTAATCAATTTGAATCAGGATGAAAATTCCGCGTTTTCAAGATATTTGAAACATGCAACATTCAAAATTAATGAACCATTGGCATTACAAAAAGTTATTATTGGCTTAGATGACCTCTTTGAAAATGACATTAAAGGTTTAGATATGCAGGGAGATTTATACGAGCATATGCTTGGAAAATTAAATTCTGCGGGGCGGCTTGGTGCATTTCGAACACCGAAGCATATTCGTGATATGATGGTAAATCTTATGCAGCCAACACCGGATATGAAAATTTGTGACCCAGCGTGTGGTACGGCAGGTTTTTTGATTTCTTCGGCAGAATACATACGAACTCACTATGGAAATAAAATGACCGAGGAGCAATGGAAAAAATACGCAACGGAAACATTTACGGGATTTGATACGGATGAAACTATGTGTCGTTTGTCCTGCATGAATCTGATGCTTCATTCGGTTACGAATCCACAGTTGAATAAGCAGGATAGTGTGTCAAAAGATTACATGGTGAAAGATACCTACGATTTAGTCCTTGCCAACCCACCTTTTAAGGGAACATTAAACAAGGAAAATATTAGTGAATCACTGTCTGCAATTACTAGTACAACGAAGACTGAATTGTTGTTTGTTGCACTGTTTATTCGTCTGCTTCGGGTAGGTGGCAGATGTGCCTGCATTGTGCCAGATGGTGTTTTGTTTGGTTCTTCAAAGGCTCATAAAAATCTACGTAAAGAATTGGTGGAAAATCAATACTTGGAAGGTGTTATTTCCATGCCATCCGGTGTATTTAAGCCGTATGCAGGGGTGTCTACCGCTATTTTGATTTTTACGAAAACAAATGCCGGGGGTACCGAAAAAGTTTGGTTTTACGATATGAAGGCTGATGGTCATTCGCTGGATGATAAGCGTCAGCCAATTGAGGAAAATGACATTCCGGATATTATTGAGAGATTCCATCATAAAGATAACGAGGAAACTCGCGAAAGAACGGAGCAGAGCTTCTTGGTTGACAAGCAGGAAATTGCCGACAATGATTATGATTTATCGATTAATAAATATAAGAAAATTGAGTATATCCCAGTGGAATATCCGCCGACAGAGGAGATTCTTGCTGAGATTGAACAGTTGAACGAGCAGATTGCGAAGGAAACGAAAGAATTGCGCGAAATGCTTGCAAAATAAGAAAGAAAGGACCTCACAAATTGAGGTTTGCAGTGCTACGAGTAGTTATCAAAAAAGTTAAAAAACAGAATACATGTTTGACATAAAAGCGGTTAGATGCTAATATAAACATAGAGGTGCTACCGATAGATGGTTAGCCCAATATCAATTTGGTTTTATAAAAATAACCGCCAAAGTTTACTGGACTGGGCGGTTATTTTTGTGCTTTATCATTGCTTTTACAACCAACGGTATAACCAAGGGCAAAGCAAGTGATACATAAGCTGATGATGGCTATAAAAAGTTCCGTTGTAAGCATAATAAAATCCTCCTTTGGTAGATTTCTGTAAAAAGATTTCTATGTAATCAGAGGTCACAGTCCTCTGCAAAAGGACTAACCGCCTACCGTAAAGGTAGCACCAATTATATTATAACAAACATATGTTCTGTTTACAATACAATTTGATAAAACGGTAAAGAATATTGTTCGTAGCCTGTAGAGGCATGAGGAAGATGAAATATAAATTGAAAGATATATTTGATTTGCAGATGGGAAAAACGCCATCAAGGGATAATGTAGATTATTGGAATACAAATGGTTATAAGTGGATCTCAATTGGAGATTTATCTACAACCGAAATGTATATTTCAAATACTAAAGAACATCTTTCTGAAAAAGCTGTTCAGGAAAGTAGAATAAAATTAATTCCTCGAAATACAGTAGTTATGAGTTTTAAATTATCTATTGGAAAAACTGCGATAACAGCAGAGGATATGTATTCTAACGAAGCAATAATGGCTTTTCATGACAAGCATGTTGTTGATATGTTACCTAAATACATTTTTTATTTGTTTAAGTACAGAGATTGGGATAAAGGAAGTAATAAAGCTGTAATGGGAAAAACTTTAAATAAGGCTACATTGTCGGAGATTGAAATAGAGTTGTGCTCTCTAGAAAAACAAAAGGAAATTGTAAAGGTATTAGATAAAATAATGGGCAGTTTGGCTGGGAGAAAGAGTGAACTCTTGCTGCTTGACGACCTTATCAAAGCCCGATTTGTCGAGATGTTTGGGGATATAAATATAAACGATAAGAATTGGAATTGTGAGCCATTGGGAGAACTTTGTACTATTGTTAGAGGCGGTTCGCCAAGACCGATAGAACAATTTTTAGGTGGAGATGTTCCGTGGATAAAGATAGGAGATGCTACTGATGGAGACAATATTTATTTAAATTCAACAAAGGAGCATATTATTCAAGAAGGTGTAAAGAAGAGCAGACTTGTTAAGCCTGGTAGCTTGATATTTGCAAACTGCGGAGTTTCATTAGGATTTGCAAGAATAATTACATTTGAAGGTTGCATTCACGATGGTTGGCTAGCAATGGAAGATATAGATGAAAGACTTGACAGAGTCTTCTTATTGCAAGCTTTAAATCAAATGACAGAGTATTTTAGAACAATAGCTCCAGCAGGAACACAGCCTAATTTGAATACTGCAATTATGAAAGCATATATGCAGGTTATTCCACCTATTGAGTTGCAAAGAGATTATATTAGGTTTGTTCACCAAGTCGACAAATCAAAAGTTGCAGTGCAAAAGGCATTGGATGAAACGCAAACATTGTTTGATTCATTAATGCAGGAATACTTTGGATGAGTATAAGAAAATAAAATAGTTAAATTCTGGAATTATGCAAGTGTGTTAATATTATTTGTAATATTAGCACATTTGTTTTTTCTGGATACTTGACCTTCGTGCTTATTTTGCGCATAATATAAGCGCAAAACATGGAATTTCAAATATGAATTGTAAGTGCAGGGGATGGATGTGGGTACCAAAATAAGGAGGTACCAATATGGAAGAGAAAGTAGTTACAATTTTAAATGAGATGTCGGAGTATCTATCGATACCGCAGATGAAAAAGCTACAGGAAGTAATGGTTAACACATTTGCGGAAAATCATGCAGACACCAAGAAAATTGAGAACAAAGAATTTTTGCAGATGTTTTTGGATGCAAAAAAGATTGAGGGGTGTTCAGAGCGGACAATTCAATATTATCGTGTGACGGTGGAGCATATGTTGTCTTGCATTGAAACAGAAGTGCGTAAAATAACAACAGAAGAAATAAGAGCGTATTTGGCAGATTATCAGCGATTAAATAGTTGCTCTAATGTAACAATTGACAATATCCGAAGAAATATATCCAGCTTTTTTTCGTGGTTGGAAGAAGAGGATTATGTTCTGAAAAGTCCGATGCGAAGGATACATAAAATTAAAACCAAGACTGTTGTTAAAAATGTAATAACAGATGAAGGAATCGAAAAACTAAGAGATAATTGTGAAGAAATTCGCGATTTGGCAATTATCGATTTGCTGTATTCAACGGGGATTCGAGTGGGAGAGCTTGTTAATTTAAATATTGATGATATTGATTTGGAAGGGCGGGAATGTGTTGTGTACGGAAAAGGAGACAAAGAGCGAAAAGTTTATTTTGATGCAAAGGCGAAGGTTCATTTGAAGGAATACATAGAGAGGCGAACCGACCAAAATGAGGCATTATTTGTGACGCTTGATGCGCCGCATGATAGATTGAAAATAAGTGGTGTAGAAATCCGGCTTCGCAAACTCGGACGCCGGCTTGATTTGGAAAGAATTCACCCACATAAATTTAGGCGGACTATGGCAACGAGAGCAATTGACAAAGGAATGCCAATTGAACAGGTGCAGAAAATTTTGGGACATTCGCAAATTGATACAACGATGCAATACGCGATGGTGAATCAGAGCAATGTGAAGACATCACACCAGAAGTATATGGGATAAATGGAAATCTGGGGAAGTGGGGGGCAGAAGTATTTGATAAGTAGTGACCGCACAAATATAGGTCTGTTTGGCGGTCACGCTTGTTTTTAGATTAATAATGAGAAGTTCCTTTAGCTGCAAGAGACAAATTGAGGTTTGCAGGGATGTGTAGATGAGAGTTAAGTTAAGCGATATAACACAATATTCCAAGGGAGTCCAGATAAATGGTGACGAACTTGTAGATAATGGAGATTATATCTATTTAAATGGCGGAATTAATCCATCTGGAAGATGGACGGAATCCAATGTTGGTGCCAATACAGTAACGATTTCTGAAGGTGGTAATTCTTCTGGTTATATAAATTATATTACTGAACCATTTTGGTGTGGGGCACATTGTTATTATTTGTTCAACGGACCAAAGAATACAAAATACCTGTATTATGCATTGAAAAGTCAACAAGATCGACTGTTAGCTATTCGTTCTGGTGCTTGCATGCCCAATATTAAAAAGTCTGATTTGGGCAAGTTTGAATTTGAATTTGATATTAACGAGCAAAAGCAAAATGAAATCGTTGCAACATTATCAAGGGTAGAGAATGTAATTGCATGTCGGAAAAGAGAATTAGAACTACTTGACGACCTTATCAAAGCCCGATTTGTCGAGATGTTTGGGGATCTGGCAAATCCAGAATGTTCATGGGATAAGTGTAAATTTGTAGATGCTTGTGCGGATAAAGATGATATAAAATGTGGACCATTTGGTACTCAATTAAGCAAGGATGAATATACGACATCTGGAATTGCTGTATGGGAGATTCCACAGATTAACACAGCGTTTTTGTCTGAGCCGACACATTTTTTAACAGAAGAGAAGGCCGAGCAGTTAAATTCATATACAATCATTCCTGGAGATATTGCGATGTCACGAAAGGGAAATGTTGGAAAATGTGCACTTTTTCCTAATGATTATCCAGATGGAATTATTCATTCAGATGTTTTGAGAATTCGTGTGGATCGTGAAAGACTAAATCCTGCATTTATGGTGTGTCAGCTACATTTTAGCGGATTTGTTACAAGACAGATTGAATTAGTGAGTTCTGGTGCAATTATGGCGGGAGTGAATGTTACCAAATTAAAACAGATTTATGTGCATGTTCCGCCGATGGATTTACAAAACCAATTTGCCGACTTCGTTCGCCAAGTCGACAAATCAAAATTGATGTTTCAAAAGTTACATCAAAAATTAAACATTTTACGGCAAAAAGCAGGAAATATTTAAGTACAAATCAAAATTTGTAGTCATATAATTTGATAGATGCAATACAAATTGTTTTTTGTGTGCGAAAGTAAGCGGTTCTATATTCTCAAATACAATGAAAAACTAAGTTTGGAAGGATTGGGTTTGTGACAAATGTTCGCTGCCGATTCCTTTGGATTCCAGTAATTCCGTAGAAAAACTTTGTGCCCACGAGACGCAAAGTTTTTCTACGGAATTACTGAAAACAAAAAAGTGCCAACGAACACTTGACACAAACAAATGAATACAGATGTTTGACATAAACATAGTTTGATGTTAATATGGTGATAGAAAAAGTGCTACCGATAGACGGTTAGCCTGATATTATTTCGTCAAAAATAACTGCAAGTTCATCAGACTGGGCGGTTATTTTTGTGTTTTATCATTGCTCTTAGAACCAACGGTATAACCAAGAGCAAAGCAAGTAATACATAAGCTGATTATGGCTATAAAGAGTTCCGTTGTAAGCATAAGCACAATCCTCCTCAGGAGATTTCCGCAAAGGATTTCTATGTAAACGCAAGCTAATACTCTTGCGACGAAGGCGAACCGCCTACCGAATAGGGTAGCACTGACAATATTTTATCAAACATGTGAATAAAAATCAACAATCTATATAGTTTTATTCAAAATCTATAATAAACTAAGCTCACAAAATACTCATAAAATCCACCCAAATAATTGACAATACCCTAAAAAATGGTAAAATTTAAGAGATAGTAATGACACAAAGGGAAACAAGTTATGATATCCGAATAAGGTAGTCAAAAGCAGAGGACGGAATGGATAAAATTCCGAGAGGAGGAGTTTACAAATGGAGACAAATTTTTCTTTTCTTGAATCAAAAAAAGAATATGAATTATTTGCAGGGGCGTGTATTGATGCAGAGTGCATTTTAGAATCTTCGCCGGTTATGAGTGCCGTGGCATCGAGAAAAGCATTGGAACTTGGGGTGAAGTGGGTTTATTCGATTGATTCTGCATTAAAACCAATTGGGTATCGGGAAGGTTTACAGTCTTTGCTGCACAATAATGGGTTTCCATCGTTGATGGATTATACTTTGTGGAAACGATTGCAGTACATTGTCCGCAACGGAAATCAATCCGTGCATACATCCAAAGGTCTTTCCAAAGATGATGCCATTCTTTCTTTAAATATTTTGTTTGATTTTGTAGAGTGGATTGATTATTGTTATGGACGTGATTATGAAGAACGCGAATTTGCAGAGAATAAAATTCCAAACAAGACAAAAGTAGCAGAAAATATAGAGGACCGTTACAAACAGGTTTTAAAAGATGTCCAGAAAAATACAGACAAGATTGTAGATGAAAAGGACAAAGAAATTGCTCGTCTCCTAAAGGCAAATGAGGAACTTCAGCAGGAGATGCAGAAAAAGAAATCCCAGAACTTGAAAACGCGCGAATATAGTTATAATCCGGATATGTCAGAATGGACGACCAGAAAAAGATATATTGATGCGGATTTGAAAGCAAATGGTTATGTGTTTGACCAAACTGCTAAACGTAATTGTGTTGAAGAAGAGTACCCGGTTACCGGGATGCCAAATGTAACAGGAACGGGATATGCTGATTATGTAATCTGGGGCGATACCGGAAAAATTATTGCCGTAATAGAGGCAAAAAGAGCAAGCGAAAGTGCGGATAAGGGACGCAATCAGGGGAAACTTTATGCAGACTGTATCCAAAATATGCAGGGGTCACGGCCGGTTATTTTTTATACAAATGGATTTGAAACATATCTATGGGATGATGTAACAAGTGCGCCAAGAGTGGTCAGTGGTATTTTTCCGCAAAAAGATATTGATGCCATGATTTCACGGAGAACAATTGTTAAGCCGGTTAGTACAATTCCTATTAATGAGGACATTACGAATCGTTTGTATCAGTTGCGGGCGGTTACCAAATGCTGTGAAAACTACGAAAAAGGAATTCGTAAATGTCTGCTTGTTATGGCAACCGGAACCGGTAAAACAAGAACAGCGGCTTCTGTTGTGGATGTCATGACAAGAAGCCAGATTATGGGGCGGGTTTTGTTTTTGGCAGACCGGAAAGAATTGGTTAAGCAGGCGAAAAATTCATTTTCATCGTGCTTGCCGGATATGACGATGTGTAATTTGCTTGTAAATAAAGAAGAGAAAAATGCAAATATGGTGTTCTCTACATATCCGACGATGTTGAATGCGATTGATAACATGAAAAATTCGGATGGTTCGCGATTTTTTTCACCGGGACATTTTTCATTAATTGTGATTGATGAGGCACATAGAAGTATTTTTAATAAATATAAGGCGATATTTGAGTATTTTGATGCGTGTCTTTTGGGATTGACAGCAACTCCGAAAAACACGATTCATCAGTCAACGTATGAGTTTTTTGATATGAAAAATAATATGCCAACGGATGTTTATGAATACAATGAGGCGGTTTATCAGAACCATGTATTGGTGCCATATCATTTGATTGAAACATCGACTAAGATTGCTGATGATGGATTGACCTATGAGAAACTTGACGAAGAAGAGCGGGAGCAGTATGAAGATGAGTTCTGCGAAGATGACGGCTTGGTTGACCATATTCCGCCGGAGAAAATTAATACCTATATATTTAATCGGGATACGGTTGATATCATGATTTCAGATTTGATGAATCATGGAATCAAACATAAAAATGGAAATCATGTTGGCAAAACGATTATTTTTGCACAGAATAAAAGACATGCAAAGTATATTATTGAGCGGTTCGATGTACTGTATCCGCAGTACAAAGGAGCTTTTTGTAAATTAGTTGTTTGTGATGAGCCATATGCAGAGAAAAATTTGGAGGATTTCAAAAAGCCGGATGAATATCCTTTTATTACGGTGACGGTTGATATGCTGGAGACCGGTGTGGATGTTCCGGAGATTACGAATCTTGTATTTGCAAAAAAGGTATATAGCAGAATTAAGTTTGAACAGATGATTGGACGAGGTACCAGACTTTGCGAGAATCTTTTTGGAGAGGGCAGAGACAAGAAGGAGTTTTATATCTTTGATTATATGCGTAATTTCCAATTTTTTGGCGAGAATCCAAAGGGAAAAGAGCCGGGAGTAAGTATTGCTCCCGTGTCGGCAAGATTTATACGTATGGTGCAGATTATTAGACAGCTTCAGAATGCAAATTATGCACAGGAAGAATATCAGATTATCCGTGAGAATTTGGTTGATCATGTGGTTGGTGATATTCAGGCGATGAGTACAGAGCGTGTGGAAGTGCGTTTAGAGGCTCGTTATGTGGAGCAGTATAAAGCCAGACAGCAATATGAGTGTTTGGATGATATGAATAAAGAAGAGATTATCAACCACCTTGCAAAACTTGTTGTGTCAGGAGAAAAAGACGAGGCCGCCATTCAGTTTGACGTGAGTATGTATGGTATCATGTTGGAGACAATGACGGGAGCAAAGTCGCTTGGTAGATTAAAACGTTATGTTGTGAAAAATGCTAATATACTGTTGAAGGATAGTGCGACTATTCCGGATGTAAAAGCGAAAATACCGGAACTGACTGAACTTACGCAGGAAACTTATTGGAATCAGAAGGATATTCTTAAGTTTGAAAAAACGAGGAAATCGCTGCGTGATATTATGAAATTTATTCCGCCTGCGAAAGTGGATATTCACTATACCAATTTTGCGGATGAAAAAACGCTTTGGAGTGAGGGCGGCAAGGTGGATATGGGAACCTCTGATTTTGAAGATTATAGAGAAAAAGTAAATGAGTACATAGCAGCGCATAGAAATGAGCCGGCTATTAATAAACTTCTTTATAATAAGCCAATTTCAGCGGATGATTATAAGGAATTGGAAAGAATTTTCACGGAGGAACTGGGAACGGTAGAGGATTACGAAATGAATTATCAGGATACGCCGTTTGGCTTGCTGATTCGTAAAATCGCAAAAATGGACCGGGATGCAGCATATGCAGCGTTTGCGGCGTTTATTGCGAAAGAGCGGCCGAATGCGGAACAGATTCATTTTATTGAACAGGTTGTGGACTATGTGGTTGAGAATGGATATGTGAATAATGTACTGGATTTGATGAAAGCACCATTTGATCGTCCTTATAAATTCAGCGTGATATTTACACGTGAGGAGCAGTTAGAATTCGTGAAAATTATTAACCAAATCAAGGACAATGCCGTTATTGCATAGTTGCATCCTGCCCTGCCTTTTGGTATGATAGGATAAGAGAGGAGGCAGGTAAATGACGTTACTTACCTACCAGGTGTTCAAAACCGTTACGGAGCAGGGAAGTTTTCGGAAGGCGGCGGATTTGCTGGGGCTTACGCCATCGGCAGTCAGTCATGCGGTATCTTCGCTGGAGGCAGAACTTGGTTTCTGCGTATTAAACCGCGCCAAAAGCGGCGTGACGCTTACCAATTATGGAGAGCGGCTTCTTCCTTATGTAAATGCAGTTTTGAACAGTGATGAAAGTTTACAGCAGGCGATATCGGAATTTAACGGATTAAAACAGGGAAAAGTAAAAGTCGGATGTTTTTCCAGCGTCTGTACGAACTGGATTCCGGAGCTGATTCATTCTTTCCATGAAGAATATCCGGATATCAGTATGGAAATTTTTCAGGGAACGTATGATGATGTTGTTTACTGGATAAAAAACGGCGTGGTGGATGTAGGATTTTTGTCGGTATCCAGTGCCGCCGATATTCCAATTGAGCCGTTGTACAAAGACCCTCTGTTATGTGTCGTGCAAAAGGGGCGGAGGACATCGAAAGAACCGATGAGCATTGAGGAAATGAAAAACTGCCAGTTTGTTACACAGCGTGAAAGTACAGATGCCGACATTCAGAATTTTATGAAGGAAAATCATTTGGATGTCCGGTCAAGTTACCATGTGGTTGACGATTTGTCTACGGTTGTAATGGTGGCAAATGGATTCGGAATTTGTTTGATGCCGGAAATGGTTATGAAAGATATTCCGTATGAAGTGGATTGTTTTCCGGTAAAACCGGATGCCTGCCGCATTATTGGAATTGCTGCACTGAATCCGGATAACATGGCACCGGCAGTGCGAACATTTTATAATCGGGTGCTTGCGATGTACCAGCAGGAGGAATATGTAAAATAATTGCGTTTGCCCTATTTCTGGGGTATACTTATTATATAGGAAAACAAAAGGGGGCGTGTATGATGGAGAAGAAACGAATAGCAGTATCCGGTGAGGAAATCATTGCGCCGAAAAAAGAATATCCATTGCGATTTTGGTATATGTGTCCGAAAGGGGTATGTACTATTATTGATGTGGATGAGCATTCACGGAAGGTTAGACTTCACAATTATGCGGAAAATCTACTGTATCGTGCGTTTGGTTGTGTGGAAGAACCAACTTATGAACAGTATGAAAAATTTTTGGAATCTCGTTGTTTTCCTAGAACCAGAGATAAAATGAAATTGATGTTGAGGCATTTGGAACTGCCATTTTATGACCCGATGCTGATAATTGAAAAGACAAAAGGGCGAATGGCTGATGACGATTTTTGGTTAGAGATTGAGAGGCAGGATAGATGATTGAACTTTTTGAACAGGACATATTGTTAAATGACAGGCAGTCCTCAAAGGGAAATCAATTAAAGTGGCAAAGTCAGAATGGCATTTGGTATAAGGCAGATTACACAGGCTATGAGGGCTTAGTTGAGTATCTTATTTCCTGTCTTTTAGGATATTCTTCCTTGAAAAAAAACGAATATGTTTTTTACCAGACAGAAAAAATCCACTATAAATACAAGGATTATCTTGGGTGTAAAAGTGAAAATTTTCTGCCGGATGGCTGGAAGATAATTACATTGGAACGATTGTTTGAAACAATGAAGGGCGAAAGTCTGACAAAAAGCGTTTATCATATGCCGGATGTGCGTGAACGGATTCGTTATATGGTTGAACAGACAGAACAGTTGACGGGATTGAGAGAATTTGGTGTGTATATCAGTAAATTGATGACGATTGATGCGTTGTTTTTGAATGAAGATAGACATACCCATAATATTGCTGTTTTGTTAGATGATTGTGACCAATTTCATTATTGCCCTATTTTTGATAATGGTGCATCACTTCTTTCGGATACGATACAGGATTATCCGATGGAAGAGAAAATACAAGATTTGGTTAAAAGAGTGAAAGCCAAGACATTTCATGATGATTTTGATGAACAATTAGATACTGTGGAAGAATTATATGGAAGACAAATTCGTTTTCACTTTGATCGAGCAATTGTAGAAAAAATCATTGCAGAGGAACAGAATTATTCAAACGATGTAAAAGAACGCGTTTATGATTTGATAAGCAGACAGATGAGAAAGTACCAATATTTGTTTGAATAGAAGAAAACAGGGCAGCCCGACAGCTTGCGTAACTTGCTTAGGCAGCCTGTAAATAAATGATAATTAGAAGGAGAAACAAAATGAGTAAAAAGGAAATCCCTTACAAAATTTATTTGGATGAAAGCGAGATGCCAAAACAGTGGTACAATCTTCGTGCCGATATGATTAACAAACCGGCACCGCTTTTGAATCCGGCAACCGGCAAACCGGTTACATTAGAAGAGTTAAGCGGTATTTTTTGTGAAGAATTAGCAAAGCAGGAATTGGATGACAAAACACCGTACATCGACATTCCGGATGAAATTTTGCAGTTCTACAAAATGTATCGTCCGGCACCGCTTGTACGTGCTTATCATTTGGAAAGATATTTGAAGACACCGGCAAAGATTTATTATAAATTTGAAGGAAATAATACATCCGGAAGCCACAAGCTCAACTCTGCAATTGCGCAGGCTTATTATGCAAAGAATCAGGGCTTGAAAGGTGTTACGACAGAGACCGGTGCAGGTCAGTGGGGAACAGCACTCTCCATGGCGTGTGCATTCCTTGGACTTGACTGTCAGGTATTTATGGTAAAAGTTTCTTATGAGCAGAAACCGTTCCGACGCGAAGTTATGCGTACCTATGGTGCAAATGTGACTCCGTCACCATCCGAAAAAACAGCGGTCGGCAGAAAAATCCGTGCAGAGTTCCCGGATACAAACGGAAGCTTAGGCTGTGCTATTTCAGAGGCGGTTGAGGCGGCAACGACACAGGAAGGCTACCGTTATGTACTTGGTTCAGTACTTGCCCAGGTTATGATTCATCAGTCGGTAATTGGTTTGGAGAGTAAAATTGCACTGGATAAATATGGTGAAAAGCCGGATATCATTATTGGCTGCGCGGGTGGCGGTTCAAACTTAGGAGGTTTGATTGCACCATTTATGGGTGAAAAACTTCGCGGAGAAGCAGATTACCGTTTCATTGCAGTAGAGCCAAAATCCTGCCCAAGTTTCACAAGAGGAACTTATGCGTATGACTTCTGTGATACCGGAGCAATTTGTCCGCTTGCAAAAATGTATACACTTGGCAGCAGCTTCATGCCGGCACCAAATCATGCCGGAGGACTTCGCTACCATGGTATGAGTTCGGTATTGTCCCAGCTCTATGATGATAAATTGATGGAAGCAGTCAGCGTATCACAGACCGATGTATTTGCGGCAGCAGAAGAGTTTGCCAAAGTAGAAGGAATCCTTCCGGCACCGGAAAGTTCTCATGCAATTCGTGTAGCAATGGACGAGGCAATTAAATGTCGTGAAACCGGAGAAGAAAAAACGATTCTGTTTGGACTTACCGGAACCGGATATTTTGATATGTATGCTTATGAGAAATTCAATGATGGTAAAATGGAAAACTATACATTGACGGATGAAGAAATTGCGGCAAGCATTGCAAAACTTCCAAAAGTACCGGGATTAAACTAAATAAAAGAGGACATTTTTGACCCAAAAAACAAAAAAAATAAAGTGCTTGCTTTTTCGAAAATTGAGAGTATAATAATGTTGACATGAGAAAATAGCAATAAAAATTTTATGGTCAGAATGAGGCGGCAATGTGGTCAGCGGTGAGTGGTCACATTTGTCCCCTTTTTTATGGTCAAAGGAGGTTTTATCATGGAAACATGTAACTACTTACTCTATCTGGCATTGATTTTGATGTGTACGAAGTTTTTAGGACTTTTGACAAGACGTGCACGTATGCCACAGGTTGTTGGTGCATTGTTAGCCGGTTTGCTGCTTGGACCTGCTGTGTTTAAGATTATTCCACAGACAGAGTTTTTGACGCAGACAGCAGAAGTTGGTGTAGTAATCCTGATGTTCTGTGCCGGCATGGAAACAGATGTAAAGGAATTAAAAAAATGTGGAAAAGCAGCGACGATTATCGCCGTGATTGGTGTGTTGGTTCCATTGGCAGGAGGCTTTGCTACTGCATGGTTCTTTAACCGTCCGGGTATGATTGAGTCGAATGTAAGTACCAGTTTAGTATTGCAGAACGTATTCATCGGTGTTATTCTTACCGCAACATCGGTTAGTATTACCGTTGAGACATTAAAAGAACTTGGTAAATTAAATTCGGCAGCAGGAAATGCGATTCTTGGTGCAGCGGTCATTGATGATATTCTTGGTATTATCGCCTTGACAGTTATTACCAGTATGGCAGACCCGACCGTTAAACTTTGGGTTGTACTTGTAAAAATTGTTGGATTTTTTGTATTTGCTGCTGTGGCAGGTTTTCTGTTTTACAAGTTTTTCAATTACTACAGCAACCGTACAAAAAACGGTTTGCAGCGATATGTAATTATCAGTTTTGTTTTCTGTCTGCTGATGTCATATGTGGCAGAAGAGTTCTTCGGCGTAGCTGATATTACCGGTGCGTATGTAGCCGGACTGGTTGTTTCGATGATTCAGAAAGAAGATTATCTGGCATCGCGTTTTTCAACTTTGTCGTATTTGTACTTATCACCGATTTTCTTTGCCAGCATTGGTTTGAAAGTGGTAATTCCACAGATGTCAGCAACAATTGTCTGGTTTGCCATTGTGCTTACAGTTGTAGCTATTTTGACAAAAGTTGTTGGATGTGGATTAGGCGCAAAACTATGTAAATATTCCGGAAGGGAATCGTTACAGATTGGTGTTGGTATGATTTCGCGTGGTGAGGTTGCGTTGATTGTTGCCAGCAAAGGTGAAGCACTTGGTCTTATGAGTGAGCAGCTGATGGGACCGGTCGTTATCGTTGTTATTATTACGACAATTGTTGCACCGATTCTTTTGAAACCGGTGTTCCACGATAAAAAAGAGATAAAAGAGAAGGCTTAATTTTTACTTTGGGGAAAGCAAAAACTAGGAGGAAAGAAGATGGTAGCACAGGGCTTAGCGGTAGCCATTTTTGTCGCTATGTTTGTTTTGATTGTGATGGACAAATTCGGCAGGCAGTATATTACGCTTGGCTGCGGCGCACTTACCCTGATTGGGGTGTTTGGCATTTGCATGAGAAGTGTAAATGCAATATGGGAAATTATTAATCTGCGAAGCATTTTTACACCGGACTTTTGGTATCAGGGTTCAGGGGCTGCGGAATCCGGGATTGGAATTAACTGGGAAACCGTTATTTTCATTGCCTGTATGATGATTATGGTGGAAGGTATGGCGAGAGTTGGTTTCTTTGATTGGCTCTGTATGAGAATCGCAAAGATGGTTCATTTCAACACCATTCCGATTTTCATTACATTCATGATTATGTCCGCAGTTCTTGCTATGTTTATCGACAGTATTACGGTGATTTTGTTTTTGGCGGCTGTGACAATTGAATTGTCATCGCTTTTGAAATTCAATCCGGTGCCGATGATTATGGCAGAAATTTTCTGCGCAAATCTGGGCGGTTCGGCGACTATGTGTGGAGACCCTCCGAATATTATTATTGGAACAGCGCTTCATTACAGTTTTGCGGATTTTGTGTCGAATACCGGTGTGATTGCCGGTATTTCCCTGATTGTAATTGTGATTTATTTTTACTTTGTTTTCCGCAAGGATTTGAAAGTGAAAACAGGAAAAATTGAAGTTACGGAAGCGGATTTAGACCCGTCAAAAGCCATTCATGATAAGAAAGGTTTTGTAATCAGCACTGCTATTTTTTTGCTGGCAGTTGCTCTTTTAGTGACACATGCGCAGACGAAACTTACGGTTGCGTTTATTGGTGTTTTGATTGCGGTTCTTACGCTTTTGGCAGCGGGAAAACATGCGCTTACCATCTTGAAAAAAGTGGACTATGAGACCATTTTATTCTTTATTGGTTTGTTTGTTGTCGTTGGTGGACTGGAAGAAACCGGTGTTTTGGAATTAATTGCCGATGCGATTAAAACAATCAGCGGTGGAAATAGTTTCTTAATGATAGGAATTATTATCTGGCTGTCAGCGGTAGCAAGTGCCCTTGTGGATAATATTCCGTTTGCAGCAACGATGGTTCCGGTAATTAAGAGTTTAGGTGCCGGCGGCCCGGCTGGATTTTTGCCGGTTCTTGCCTGGGGACTCTCGATGGGGACGGATATCGGCGGTAGTGCTACACCGATTGGCGCTTCGGCAAATGTGGTAGGTATTTCCGTGGCGGAAAAAGAAGGTCATAGAATTGGCTGGGGAAAATACTGTAAAGCGGCAGTACCGGCGACGTTGATTGTTGTATTGATTTCAATGATTGTCATTTTTATTCGATATGGCGATTTGTTGATGATGTAGAAAAGAAATCCCTCTCGTTTTGTGATGAGATATGTTCACGAGACGAGGGGGCTTTTTTGCGTACATGAGAAGAAAATTTAAAAGATATACTTTACAAAAATAAAAAGCTGCGCTATAATAGAACAAACGTTCGATATAGAAGGAGGCGCAGGTATGGCAGTGACACAAGAGATATTTGAAAAGTTAGAAATTTTGACAGATGCGGCAAAGTACGATGTTGCCTGCACATCGAGCGGAAGCAGCCGGAAAGGGAGACAGGGGATGATGGGAAATACCGTGGCCGGGGGAATCTGCCATTGTTTTGCAGCAGATGGCAGGTGTATTTCTCTTTTGAAGATTTTGCAGACCAATGAGTGTGTGTATGATTGTAAATATTGTCAGAACCGCATGTCCAATGATGTGAAACGCGCCGGTTTTACACCGGAGGAAATTGCGGAACTTACGATTTCCTTTTACCGCCGCAATTATATTGAGGGATTGTTTTTAAGTTCCGGCATTCAGAAGAATCCGGATTATACGATGGAACAGATGTACCAGACGATTTATCTGCTCCGCACGAAGTATAAATTTAATGGATATATTCATGTCAAAGCGATTCCGGGAGCGGATCCGCTTTTGATTGAGAAGACCGGGTGGCTTGCTGACCGCATGAGCGCAAATATGGAACTGCCGACGGCGAAGGGGCTTGATTTGCTGGCACCGCAGAAGAGCCGGAAGAAAATTTTGACACCAATGCGCCAGATACAGGTTGGCAGAAGTGAGAGCCTTTTACTGCAGGATGCGAGAATTGAAAAAAGACGGCGTCTTTCTCTGTATCAGTCGGAAAGCCAGACTGTGTTACCGGCGGTTTCCGGTGGGACTTTGCAGGAGTTTCATCAGGATGGAAGGTTTGTGCCGGCGGGGCAGAGTACGCAGATGATTATTGGAGCTACAAAGGAGACGGATTATGAGATTGTCCATATGGCACAGGCGTTATACCAGCAGTTTGATTTAAAGCGTGTATTCTATTCGGCATTTGTGAATACAACAGGGGATTCTCGTTTGCCCGATACGAAAGAGAGGGGACCGGAGCTTCTGCGTGAACACCGGCTGTACCAGGCAGATTTTCTTATGCGGTTTTATCAGTTTCGAGCGGATGAGATTATTACAAAAGAAAACCCGAATTTAAACGTCTCCGTAGATCCCAAATGTAACTGGGCGCTGTATCATTTGGATTCATTTCCTGTTGAGGTGGAAAAGGCAGACTATCATACATTGTTACGTGTGCCGGGGATTGGCGTGAAATCGGCAAGGCGTATTATAATGGCACGAAGAAGAGGAACGCTCGATTTTAATGCGTTAAAGAAATTTGGTGTTGTATTAAAACGGGCGATGTACTTTATCACTTGTCACGGGCATATGATGATTCCAATCCGCTTAAACCGCACATTTATTCTTGCTAACCTGCTTGGCTTGAAGGAACGTCTTCCAAAGGAAATTGAGGCGCAGGGAACCGGAAGACAGATGATGTTAGAGGATGTGATGCAGGGATGGTAAGACATATTTATTTGTGTGAAAACAGTGCAGAAGGGATTTTCTCGGCGATATACCGTGCCTATGAGGAGGGTTATCCCCACGAGCATAATGAAGTTGTGATTGATACAGAGGGGCGGAATATGGAGCTTTTTTGCGAATATCACACAGTTGTGACAAATTTTGAGCATGCGGTGAAAGTAGCGCGCACCATCCGTCGCAAAATTTCAGAGGAGGCATATGATTTTATTCATCGCTGCTGCGGCTCTTATGAGGTGCAGAAGGCGGATGCTATTTACCGGTTTGTGCAGGAAGGACTTCGGATGGGAAGGGCGGTTATGAGCCATCTCACAGCCCCTTATATGCAGACCTTATTTGCGATTGAGCGGAATTTTACAAATGAATCACATTTTTTTATTGAAATACTTCGTTTTGAGGAATTGGAAAATGGCACATTATTTGGTAGAATAAATCCTAAGAGTGAAGTTCTGCCATATTTAGCCGACCACTTTGCGGATCGCTTTGCCGGTGAGCAGTGGGTGATTGCAGATACCGTGCACCGTACGGTGCTGCTTCATAAAGCAAATTACAAAACGGTGTATTTATCCATGGATGAAGTAGATATGGATGAACTTACTCTGACTTATTCCGAGGACGAAAAGCAGCTTCAGAAATTATGGAAATTGTTTGTTGACACAATTGCGATTAAAGAGCGTGTAAATCCCAAATTGCAGAGACAAATGCTGCCACTTCGTTTTCGTAAATATATGAAGGAGTTTAGCGAATCAGAATGAAGCAGTTTTATTTTGCTCCCTTAGAGGGCATTACAACGTATATTTATCGAAATTTACATCACCAAAAATTTGGCAGTATGGATAAATATTTTACACCTTTTGTGTCACCGACTTCGAATCATGATTTTAAGAGCCGGGCAAAAAAGGATGTGATACCGGAGCATAATCAGGGAATACCGGTTGTGCCTCAGATTCTCAGTAACCGCAGTGATGAGTTTGTTTATACAGCCAGTCGTCTGATTGAATATGGATATGATGAAATTAATCTGAATTTAGGTTGTCCGTCAGGGACAGTTGTGTCGAAGGGGAGAGGTTCGGGATTCCTGGCGAAACCGGAGGAACTGAACCGCTTTTTAGATGATATTTTTTCACAGTGTGAGGTGCCGATTTCCGTCAAGACGAGATTGGGCAGATATTCACCGGATGAGTTTCCGGAACTTCTAGAGATTTATAACCGGTATCCGATTGAGGAATTAACCATTCATCCGAGAATTCGGGATGATTATTATAAAAATACACCGAACCTTGATATGTTTGAATATGCAGTGGAACACAGTAAGAATCCGCTCTGCTATAATGGTGATATCACAACGGTAGAAGAATATGAACGTTTTTGCGAGCGTTTTCCGACAATTGAGGCAATTATGATTGGACGAGGGTTGATTGCAAATCCGGGGCTTGTCCGTGAAATTCAGACTGGGGAGAAGATGCAGAAAGATGAATTACACGTATTTTTGCGAGAATTAAAAGCAGATTATCAGGCGTGTATGCCGGATCTGCCGGTGTTATTTAAGATGAAAGAAATCTGGTCTTATCTCGTAAACTGGTACCCGAACGGGAAAAAAGTATGGAAAAAGGTAAGAAAAACAAATCGGTTAATAGAATATGATAAACTTATGCTTATGCTGGAATCAGGAAACGAGGTGTAAGGAATGCAGGAACAAAAAATTAACCGCCGTGAAATTTTAAAAACGTTAGTTATGTTGTCAATTCCTACCATCTTAGAGGAAATTTTATCGACGTTATTGCAGTATGTGGATACGGCGATGGTTGGACACCTGGGAGAAAAAGCGACAGCATCTGTTAGTGTTACAACAACGGTGACATGGCTTGTGAACAGTATTCCGGCGGCACTTGGTGTGGCGGTGTTGTCAATGACAGCAAAGGCACTGGGGAGCGGCGACAGAGAGTATTTGCAGAAAATCGCAAAGCAGATTTTAATTTTAGTTTTTGCGTGTGGACTTCTTGCCGGTGGAATTTCTGTCATCCTAAGTCCTTACATTCCGATTTGGATGGGGGCGGAGCCGTCTATTTGGCAGGATGCTTCCGATTATTTCCTGATTGTCAGTCTGCCGATGATTTTCCGCTCGGCAACGATGATTATGGGCGCTGCGATTCGGGGAACAAAAGATACAAAAACGCCTATGTTAATTAATCTGGGAGCTAATGGAACCAATATCCTTTTTAACATTGTCTTTATTTATGGAATTGGTTTGGGCGTCAGAGGAGCGGCAATTGCGTCCGCAATATCTTATACGGCAGCCGGATTGCTGATGTTTGCTGCGTACCGGAGAAATGAATATCTCCACTGGAAGTGGGAACATTTTGCTGTAGATGGTAAAGTGATGAAAGAGTGTATGCGAATTGGTCTGCCAGTCCTTTTTAGCAGCATTGCGTCCTGTTTTGGCTATGTTGTGTTTGCTGGTCTTGTTTCCGGGATGGGAACAACCATCTTTGCTGCTCACTCAATTGCCGTTACCGCCGAAACTATTTTTTATATTTCCGGTTACGGACTCCGAATGGCAACCTCTACCCTGATAGGCATTTCTCTTGGTGAAGAGGATGAGAAGCAAATGGAAGCCGTTGCGTCAGTGAGTGTAAAATTGACAATGATCCTAATGTGTGTCAGCGGTGTTATCTTGTTTTTTGTGGCAAGACCCTTGATGGGACTTCTTACCGAGAGCAGCCGTGTGGTTGAGATTGGTGCCGGCATGCTGCGTATTGTCGCGTTTTCTGAGCCGTTTTATGGGTTGATGATTGTCACCGAAGGAATCTTTTATGGGCTTGGGAAAACAAAGTACGCTTTTTATGTAGAAACTTTCTGTATGTGGGGAATCCGTATTTTGTTTACCTTTTTCTGCGTCAAAATCTGGCACTTTGGTCTGGAAACTGTGTGGTATTGCATGATAGCAGACAATGTATGCAAGGCAGTGCTGTTTTCTGTTCCGCTTGTTGTTAAGAGGAAGAGAATGATAAAGTGATTTAGAAGATATGCGGTTATGATGGAGGGGATTAGCTTTGATATGCACCGTTCTCACTGAGAAACACGTAAGGGTAACGGCATGCATAGCACGCATGCCAGTTACCCACGTGTTCCAATGCATATCAAAGCTAATCCCCTCCATCATAACCGCTCACCTTCTAAAACAACGTTATTTACTTGTTTTGCCTTACAAGGTTGCATTTTTGTCATATTTTCGGCTATCATTAGAGAAAATCACACGGCAATGCAACGCTTTTGATTGAGTTTTCCCTGTTTGGTTGCTTTTGGGTGGCTGTTTCATAAAACATATGCAACGTTATGTGCTATTTAAGAGGAAAAAGGTTGCATACGCCACTTACTCGCATTGGAAGAGTTATATTGCAAGGCTTACTTTAACTTTATATGAAGTATTTGATGCCAATTTTTTAGATTCCCGTGTTTGTAACAAATGTTCGTTGTCAGTTCCTTTGGACTCCAGTAATTCCGTAGAAAAACTTTGTGACTCGTGGGTACAAACACGTGGGTATGAGGCTTGCGTATTTTGCATGCCCATACCCTTACGCGTTTGTTAAGCGAAAGTGCCCACGAGACGCAAAGCTTTTCTACGGAATTACGGAAAACAAAAAAGTGCCAGCGAACACTTGACACAAACACGGAACCCTAAAAATTTGACAAACAACCTTCCTTTCCGCTACAATAGTAAAGGCAATGAAAGAGAGGAATGACAGATGAGGACGGCATTAACGATAGCAGGAAGTGATTGTAGTGGGGGAGCCGGAATACAGGCAGATTTAAAGACGATGATGGCGAATGGTGTTTATGCCATGAGTGTCATTACCGCATTGACGGCGCAGAACACGATGGGAGTAAGCGGTATTATGGAAGTAACACCTGAATTCTTAAAAAAGCAGTTGGACGCAGTTTTTACTGACATAAAACCAGATGCTGTGAAAATCGGCATGGTGGCTTCTGCGGAATTAATTCATGTGATTGCGGAACGGTTGTCTTTTTACAAGCCAAAGTTTATTGTGGTCGACCCGGTTATGGTTTCAACCAGCGGTTCAAGGCTGATTGAAGAGGATGCCGTTGCGGCACTGCAAAATGAACTTTTGCCGATGGCTTCTGTGATTACACCAAATATTCCGGAAACTGAGGTGCTTACGGGAACGAAGATTGATTCCAAAGAAAAAATGGAACAGGCGGCGCAGGCACTTTATAACAAATATGAGACAGCAGTTTTATGCAAAGGCGGTCACAGCATTGAGGATGCAAACGATTACCTCTATGGGGCGGATGGTGGAAATTGGCTTGAGAGTAAGCGCATTGATAATGAAAATACGCATGGAACCGGCTGTACGCTTTCCAGTGCGATTGCCTCTTATCTGGCGCAGAACTGTGAATTAACAGATGCCGTTATAAAAGCCAAAGAATATATATCAGGCGCATTGGCGGATGGAATGGATTTAGGGCAGGGAAGTGGTCCGCTCAACCATGCATTCCGCTTTAACCCAAGTAAAAATTGAAAGGAGTACATAGATATGTTATCAGAAAAAATGGTACAGTTAGGAACAAATCGCTCGGTAATCCGTGATTTGTTTGAGTATGGAAATAAGAGAAAGGCAGAAATCGGAGCAGAAAATGTATTTGATTTCAGTATTGGAAATCCGAGTGTTCCGGCACCGGAATGTGTAAAAGAAGCGGCTATTGATTTGCTCACAAACGGAGACCCGGTTGCCTTGCATGGTTACACATCGGCACAGGGAGACGCAGCACTTCGTGAGAAACTGGCTTCTTACGTAAATGAGCAGCATAGCACAAATCTTACGGCGGACAATTTTTATGTTACCGTTGGAGCAGCCGCATCGCTCACGATTTCATTAAAAGCACTGGCAGAACCGGACGATGAGTTTATCACCTTTGCTCCATTTTTCCCGGAATACCGTGTGTTTGTTGAAATGACAGGCTCAAAACTCGTTGTTGTACCAAGCAGAAAAGAAGATTTTCAGATTGATACCAAATTGTTGGAAGATGCAATTACAGAGCATACAAAGGGAATTATTTTAAACTCGCCAAACAATCCATCCGGCGTTGTTCTTACTGAGGAGTGCATCAAAGAAGTTTGTGCCGTATTGGAAAAGAAGCAGAAAGAATATGGAAAAGAAATCTTTTTAATTGCAGACGAGCCATATCGTGAACTGGTTTATTCGGATGTAAAAGTTCCGTATCTTATGAATTACTATGACAATACAATTGTCTGCTATTCGTACAGCAAATCGCTTTCCTTACCGGGTGAAAGAATCGGTTATATTGCGGTTTCGGATAAAGCAAAAGACTGGAAACAGATTTATGCGGCAGTTTGCGGTGCAGGCCGTGCCCTTGGATTTGTGTGTGCTCCGAGTCTGTTCCAGAAAATTATAGCACGATGCATTGGACAAACATCGGATATCTCGATTTACGAAAAGAACAGAGACATCTTGTACCGTGCTTTGACGGAATATGGATACCGCTGCATTAAACCGGACGGTGCCTTCTATCTTTTTGTTGAAGCACTCGAAAAGGATGCCAATGCATTTTCTGAGCGTGCAAAGGAGCATGAACTTTTGTTAGTTCCGGCAGACAGTTTTGGAACACCGGGCTTTGTCCGTATTTCTTACTGCGTAAGCACCGAGCAGATTGAAAAAGCACTGCCGGCATTTAAGGCGCTTGCAGAAAGTTACAAATAAAAATAACTGATAAAAGTTACCAAAAAATTACCGGTAATAAAAAATAGCTAACTGGGTGCGGTCGCGTAATTCCAATTTTTCCAAAATGGAACTGAGGTAATTGCGGACCGTGCCTTCACTTAAGTAGAGGGTCTCAGCAATTTCTTTATTGTTGAGACCATTTGCTACCTGTTCAATAATGGCATATTCTTTTTCTGTAATGCCATACTTGGCAAAGTCTCTCTGTGCCGTTGTCTTATTAATTAAATCCGGAATTTTATCCGTGATTTCCTCGCCAAAAACCGTCTGTCCTTTCTGAACCGCCTGAAGGGCAGGAAGAATACTTTCAAAATTCTGTTTCAGTAGATACCCTTTTGCACCCATGCGGAGTGCCCGCACAATATATTCATCATCTGAAAACGTAGTGAGAAACAAAATTTTGGCATCCGGGTAAGTTTCGAGAATCTGCTTTCCGGCAGTCAGTCCGCTCATTCCATCCATTCGGATATCCATCAAAAGAATATCCGGTTTGAATTTCGGATAAAGAGAAAGAGCCTCCTCCCCACAGTTTCCGATGGCACAGACATTAACCTCGCCGGAGGCTTCCAAAATGGTCTTTAAGGATAAAGAAACTAATTTGTCGTCATCTACAATTATAATGTTCATAACTACCTCCGTATGATAATTGTTATTTTAAATCCATTTTCCGTATCAAATCGTATTACGCCATTTAAGGCACGAACCCGTTCTTCCATATTGCTCAGTCCAATTCCGCGGGAATCCGTTGTGGAAATTTTGGTGCCGTTGTCAGCAATCGAGAGCAGGTAAAATCCGGGATGCATACAGACTCGGATGGAAGCATTTTTTGCGTTACTGTGTTTTTGAATATTATTTACCGCCTCTTTTACAATCGCAATAAAGGCATATTTAATCGGATTTGGGAGCGTTCCTTCTACATCATATTCCAAGGATATTTTTGTTGTGTTCACCCCATCGATAATTTCCCAGAGGGTACTTTCTAAGTCAATTGCGTCGTCGTGTAAATCGTGGACGCTTGTGCGAACATTTGTCATAGCGGTATTTAATGTATTTTGCAGTTCAGTCAATGGTTCATCTAAAGCATCATCACCGGCAATTACTTTCAGTGCCCCGACCTGCAGGAGAGAACGCGTCAGCATATGGCCGACGTTGTCGTGGATTTCTCTGGCAATGCGGTTTCTTTCCGAGAGTGTGGCGGCGTGTATATCTGCATTCTGCTTTTCAATCAATGCCTGATTCCGTTCGTGCATCATAATGGCATGCTCTTTGCTGGTATCCAGAATATGGTGCAGTTTTTCTTTGTAATCCGAAATTCTGCCAAAAGCATACGATAAAATTGCTGACAGCATCATAAGTAGAACGAGAATAAAAGCAGAGGATAAAAAGGCAGGGCAAAAACGTATCAAACCAATTCCTGCCGGTATCAGTAAAAAATAATCTTTAGCCTGAATGATATCGTAAATAAAGACAGGCAGATAAAAACCGAAAGCAGGAAAACAGAGCATTAACAGGCAGACGAGAGCGGTTAGAAAAAGAATTCCTCCTTTTGAACCCTCCCAATAGGAAAAAAGGCATCCGATGATAAAGGCGCATAACAAAAAGAGAATGCTTGTTTGTGTGATGTTCTGACTATTTATAAAAAAACAGCTGCAAAGCAGAAAAAGAACTGCCTTATTTCCCAAATGCACCATGCTCTTTAACCTCCATCATTTGATATGTTCTATTATAAAGGAAAAAAACAAAAAAAGTAAATGACAAATGTCACAATTCAAAAATGATGGATGACACTTTTTGTGGCTGACATAAAATGATACAATGTGTTTAACATCACAAAGAGGAGGGATAAGGATGGCTGTTGTTATTCAAATTGAAAATTTAGTAAAACGATATAAGGAACTAGTGGCATTAGACCATTTGAATCTGGAAGTAGAAGAAGGAGAAATCTTTGGCTTGCTTGGCCCAAACGGTTCCGGAAAATCGACAACGATTAATTGTATTCTTGCACTGCTTAAATACGATAAGGGAACGGTAAAAGTATTTGGCAGGGAGATGAAGCCGGATTCTTATGACATTAAAAGAGAAATTGGTGTTGTCATGCAGGATGTTGCCGTGTTTGATGAATTGACAGTTTATGAAAATGTAGATTATTTTTGCGGTTTGTATATCAGAGACAAGGGACTCCGCAAGCAGTATGTAGAAGATGCAATTGCCTTTGTCGGTCTTGATGAATTTCGCAAATTTTATCCAAAGAAATTGTCAGGAGGTCTTTTGCGCCGGTTAAACATTGCCTGTGGAATTGCCCATAAACCAAAGCTCATTTTCTTTGATGAGCCAACGGTGGCAGTTGATCCGCAGAGCCGGAACAAAATTTTAGAGGGTATCCAGAAATTAAATGAGGAGGGGGCAACGATTGTTTACACCACTCATTATATGGAAGAGGCAGAGCAGATTTGTACCCGGATTGCCATTATGGACAAGGGACAGCAGATTGCCATTGGAACGAAAGATGAACTGAAAAAAATGATTAAAAATACGGAGACGGTTTCGATTGAGATTCCGGAACTTCAGGAAGAAAATTTAGAGGCACTCGGAAGTATGGAGCATGTGTACAAAACGGAATATGATGAAGGAAAACTTACGTTAAACTTCAGCGGCGGTACACATAATCTGATTCATGTCCTTGATTATCTGAAGGATAAAAACCTTGTATTTGGCAGAGTATATTCGGAACTGCCAACGTTAAATGATGTATTCTTAGAGATTACCGGAAAAGAACTTCGGGATGTGTGAGAGGAGGAGATTTCATGTTTTTTCGTGAATTTAAGTATATGCTTCTTAGTTCATTGAGAAGCAGAGAACTCATTTTTTGGACGCTGTTATTTCCTTTTGCACTGACCACATTTATGTATATGGCGCTTGGCGATATCTTTGACCGGACAGAAAAATTTGAACCGGTTCCGGTTGCGATTGTGAAAGAGCAGGATAACATGACACTTACGGCGATGTTAAATGCAGTGTCGGCAGAGGGAGACAAAAAACTTCTTATTACGACTTATACCGGAGAAAAGGAAGCAAAAAAACTGTTAGAAGAAGATCAGGTAAAAGGCATCATTTATATGGGAAACAAGCTTTCTCTCGCGGTGAAAGAAAGCGGCATGGATGAGACGATGCTGCAAAGCGTTTTAAAACAGTTTACAAAATATGAAACATTAATTCAGGATACGGCACAAAAAAATCCGGATAAAATTGAGCAGGCAGTGAAACCGATGCAGCAGGAAATGTCGTATTTTACAAAGGAGGAAAATACGAGGGGAAATCAGGATAATGTAGTCAATTATTTCTATGCGATTTTTGCGATGACTTGTTTGTTTGCATCCTTTTCCGGCTGTGCAGCAATTCTTCAGATGCAGGCGAATCTGACACCGCTTGGACAGAGGCGTAATGTATGCGGAATGAAAAAAAGTACCATGTTTGTAGCTGATTTTGCTGCGACAGAGCTGGTTCAGTTTGTTCTGGCATGTGCACTTCTCATCTATATGCGTTTTGTTTTGAATTTACAAATTGGCGAGCGGTATGCGGCGATTGTACTGCTTTTGTTTGTAGGAACCAGTTTTGGTATTGTGTTTGGTATGTTGATTGGAAGCATTGCACACTTGTCGGAAGGTGGAAAAATCGGTGTATTAGTCAGCAGTAACTTAGTGCTCTGTGCGATGAGTGATTTGATGATTTCCGGGATAAAAGGAGTCATTGAAAAAGCAGCACCGATTGTCAATGATATCAGTCCGGCAGCGTTAATCACGGATGCATTTTACGCGTTAAACGTCTATGACACATATGAGCGCTTTTTTGTAGATGTATTGTCACTGGCAGGATTAACCGTGCTTCTTGGCGGTATTTGTATCTGGCGTGTAAGGAGGAATCGTTATGCAAGTATATAAACTATTTTTTCAAGTGCTGCGCAAGCAAAAAGGGCAGATTATTATGTACTTAGTTATCTTTTTGTCGGTAGCATTAGCGGCTGCTTCACAGGGCGGAAAGACAGGAGAAGCAGCATTTTCACCAACTACTTATAAATTTGCTGTGATGGATGCAGACAATTCGGAAATCAGCCGGGCGCTTATTGCTTATTTGGAGCAGGGAAATGAAAAAGTCCATATCGAGGACAAAAAAGAAGTCATTCAGGATGAGATTTACAACCGGAGTATATCGTGTGTCCTTCGGATTCCAAGCGGTTTTTTTGAATCCTATCTGAGTGGCAGCGAGAATAAAAAAATGGAAGTTATCGGTGTTCCGGGAACCATTTACAAGGAATCGTTTGAGCAGATGATTACACAATATATGAATCTGGTAAGAGGATATATTGGCGGCGGATTTTCTGTGAAGGAGGCACTTGCAAAAGCGGGAAAGACAGATGGGAAAACAGTTGATGTGAACGTATTGGAAACGGGAGAAAAAGCGACACACAGTTATGTGTACTATTTCTTTGCGTATGTTCCGTATATTCTTTTGTGCTTGTGTATTGTGGGAATATCACCGGTTTTGGTAGTGCTTCATAAACCGCAGATTAGAGAACGGATTCAGTGCTCCTCGTACTCGTTTGCCAAAACAAACCGTGAAACCATTTTAGGTACTTTATCGGCAGGATTGTTGTTTGGAATTTTATATCTTGTGTGTGCCGTGATTGGGGCAAGGGAAAAGGTGTTTACCGTGCAGGGCGGATTACACTGCTTAAACCTGCTTGCATTTTTGATGGTGGCACTTGGTATTGTATTTTTAGTTGGTCAGGTTATGAAAAAGGCGGAGACTGTCAGCATGGTATCAAATGTCATTGCATTGGGAATGAGTTTTCTGTCCGGCGTATTTGTGCCAATTGAATTTCTAGGAGATGGAATTATAAAAATTGCTCATTTTCTTCCGGCCTACTGGTATATCATGGGAGCACGGCTGATTGACAGTGGAAATTATCAAAGTTCACCGGACTTGCTGTGGAGATATATGGGAATTGAAGTGTTATTTGCAGCCTGTTTTGTCTGCCTCGGACTTGCTTTAGCAAGAGCGAAACGGCAGACAAAACAGACAGCATAATTATAAATTGTAATAACGGGCGTAAATGCCATTTTTCGCAAGTAAAGTTTCGTGTGTACCGCGCTCGGCGATGCCATCTTCTGTGATGACAATGATTTCGTCGGAACGTTTGATGGTTGAGAGACGGTGGGCGATGGTGATGGTCGTACGGTTTTTTGCCAGCTCTTCCAGACTTTTCTGGATGTAGCGTTCGCTCTCGTTATCTAAGGCACTTGTTGCTTCGTCCAAAATAAGAATCGGTGGATTCTTTAAGAAGACGCGGGCAATGCTGATTCGCTGTTTCTGACCGCCGGATAAGCGGGTGCCTTTTTCACCAACATAGGTATCATATTGTTTTGGAAGCTGCATGATGAAGTCATCCATATTGGCTCGTCTGGCAGCTTCTTTGATTTCTTCATCGGTTGCATCCGGTTTTCCGTAAGCAATATTTTCCCGGATGGTTCCGTCAAATAAATAGACGTCCTGCTGCACCATTCCGATTTGGTTTCGCAGACTTTTGAGCGTGAGATCACGCACATCTTTGCCATCAATTGTAACTTTTCCGGCTGTCACATCGTAAAAACGAGGCAGCAGGGAGCAGATTGTTGTTTTGCCACCGCCGGAAGGACCGACAAGTGCAACGGATTTTCCGGCAGGAATGTGAATGGACACTTGCGAGAGAACGGTTTTATTATCGTCGCTGTAGTGGAAAGAAACGTTGTCGTAACAAACGTCACCCTTTACATTTTCTAAATCAATGGCACCTTCTTTATCTTGAATTTCGGGCTCGGTTTCAACGACTTCGAGATAGCGGCGGAATCCGGAAAGACCTTTTTGCAGCATTTCAACAAGTTCGACAAGGATTTGAATCGGACTGATGAAAATACCAATGTAAAGAGCGTACATCGCAAGGTCAGCCGCCTGCATTTGTCCCATGGCAATCAGATAGCCGCCGTAAATTAACGTTGTGAGATACATCATTCCCTGAAAAAACAGGTTAGAACTCATAAAAGTTCCCATGCATCGGTAATTATCTTTTTTGGACTCTAAGAACGCCTCGTTGCTGTGATTAAATTTGTGCAGTTCCGTATCCTCATTGGCAAAGGACTGAACGACACGGATGCCTGAGAGCGTATCCTGCAGACTGGCATTGATGTCACCAATGCGGATTCGATTTTCCAAAAAGGTCTGCTGCATTTTTTTATTCTGCCGAATGGAAAATAAAATCATGAGAATGACGAGCAGCAAAAGCGGCAGGGCGAGTTTCTGATTAATCAAAAACAAAAATACAAATGAGCCGATAATTTTTACTAAGGAAATAAACAAGTTTTCCGGACCGTGGTGGGCAAGCTCGGAAATGTCAAACAAATCGCTGACTAGTTTACTCATCATCTGGCCGGAGTTGTGTGTACTGTAATAGGAAAAGGACAGTTTTTCATAGTGTTCAAAAAGCTGTTTTCGCATATCGCGTTCCATTTTCGCTCCCATAATGTGTCCTTGGCAGGTGACGTAGTATTTGCACAGGCTTTGTATGGTATACATCATAAGCAAAATGAGGAAGAGCCAGGGCAGTGCTCCTAAAATTGCGCTTTTGTTCCCGGTAAAAAGTGTTTTTGTGAGACTACGCAAAAGCTGCGGATAGGCTAAATCGACCACGCTGATAACGGCGGCGCAGAATAAATCAAAATAAAAGACGGCACGGTAAGGCCGGTAATAAGAAATAAATTTCTTTAATGTATTCATAAATAATGCCTCCAATTCTTGTTTTCCATGCCCTATCCTAGCACAAGAAAAGAAATTTTTCAATTTTTACATAAATTTTACATAACGTCTATTTCAATTTTACTTTGATACGTTATTGTAAATACTGGTAGAAAGAAATGAAAAAAGATGGAGGTATGAAAAATGTACACAGAATTTTTGCTGCAGGCATTGTCATTGATTGGCGGCCTTGCGTTCTTCCTTTACGGTATGAATGTGATGGGAGACGGACTGACAAGATTATCCGGGGGAAGATTAGAGCGAATATTAGAAAAGTTGACGGATAACCGCATTAAGGCAGTTTTACTTGGAGCCGGTGTTACAGCAGTGATTCAGAGTTCATCTGCAACAACGGTAACGGTTGTCGGTTTTGTAAATTCAGGAATCATGAAATTAAATCAGGCGATTGGTGTAATTATGGGTGCCAATATTGGTACTACGGTGACGTCATGGATTCTGAGTCTGACGGGAATTGAGGGAAACAATTTACTGGTTACTTTATTAAAACCAACATCGTTTACTCCAATTCTTGCAATTATCGGAATCTTCTTGATTATGGCATCCAAACAGGAAAAACGTAAGGACATCGGAGCAATCATGATTGGTTTTGCCATCCTTATGTTTGGTATGGATACGATGAGTGCTGCGGTAAAACCACTTGCTGATGTGCCACAGTTTACGCATGTTTTAACGATGTTTTCCAATCCGATTTTAGGAATGTTGGCAGGTGCAATTCTTACTGCGATTATTCAGAGTTCTTCCGCATCGGTTGGTATTTTACAGGCACTTTGTCTGACCGGAAGTGTTCCTTATGCGACAGCAATTCCGATTATCATGGGACAGAATATCGGTACGTGTGTGACGGCACTTTTGTCATCAATCGGTGCCGGCAAAAATGCGAAGCGTGCCGCACTTGTTCATTTATATTTTAACGTAATCGGTACAACGGTATTTATGATTGTATTTTACTCTTTGTATGCATTTATTGATTTTTCCTTTATGCACGATGCAGCAGGAGTCGCAGGAATTGCTGTGATTCACAGTTTGTTTAACATTGGGGCAACGATTCTTTTGTTCCCATTTGCAAATATGCTTGAAAAACTGGCAACTCTTACAATTCGAGAGGATGAGGAGGAAACAACGTCGGAATTTGCACGTTTGGATTCCCGTTTCTTAGATAGTCCGGCACTTGCTCTTGAGCAGTGTGAGCGCTCGGCAAATGAGATGGCTTATCTAACTTTGGAAAATGTGACGCTTGCCTTAGAAGGTATCCATGATTACTCGGAAGAAAAGCGTAATCAGGTAATTGAAATGGAAGAAAAAATTGACCGCTATGAAGAGGAAATAGGTGAATATCTGCGTCAGATTGCAAACCGCAACGTGATTGTGGAAGAGTATGCAAAATGGAATTTGCTTGTGTATTGTATTCGTGATTTAGAGCGTATCTCTGACCATACGATAAATATTATGAGTGAAGCGGCAAAAATTTCAAAAAGCAAAGCCGTATGGCCGAAGAAATTAAGGGAGGAAATGAATTTCTATGCGGAGCAGGTGCATGATATTGTAAGCACAACGGTTTCTGCTTTTATAAAAGATGATGGCACACTTGCCAATGTAATTGAAGAAAAAGAAACACAGATTGATGATATTAACAAACGCATTAAGAAGCAGAATCTGAAGCGGGTAAAAAAAGAAAAAACATCGCCGGAAATTGGAATTTATGTCAACGAACTTGCGATTAATTATGAGAGAATGGCAGATCATTGTGAAAACATTGCCATGAGTTTAGTGAGTGAGCAGGAAAATGAGGCAGGAGGTGTTCCGGAATGATTTGTGTTGTAGAGGATGACCCGAATATCCGGGAAATCGAAGTGTACGCAATGAAAGATTGTCATATGGAGACGAAAGAAGCATCGTGTGCCAAAGAGTTTTGGAAATTGTGTGAAAATGAAGTTCCGGAACTTGTTCTTCTTGACATTATGCTTCCGGATGAGGATGGTATTTCGATTGTCAAAAAAATGCGGGAAAATGCAAGGCTTTCCGATGTTCCTGTGATTCTTGTAACCGCGAAGGGCACGGAAATTGACAAGGTAAGAGGGCTAGACGCAGGCGCTGACGACTATATTGCGAAACCGTTTGGTATTTTGGAGATGATTTCCCGCGTGAAGGCCGTACTGCGCCGCAGCAAATCGCAGGAAGCATCTGTTGAAGAATTATCGGCAGGAAACATTCGGATGAACGTAGAGAAACACCGTGTTTATGTGGATGATGAACTTATTGAACTGACATATAAAGAGTTCGAACTGCTCCGTGTATTTTTGAGTAACGCCGGAAATGTTATGCCAAGAAATCTTTTGATGGATCGTGTGTGGGGAACAACCTTTGAGGGGGAATCCCGCACACTGGATATGCATATCAAAACATTGCGCAAGAAATTGGGAGAGGCGGGAGAACGGATACATACCGTTAGGAATGTGGGGTATCGTCTGGAGTAGGTTTTTCTTTTCTAATATTTTGCATAAAAAAGTTTGCATCTCATGGGCGCTTTCGCTAGACGAACGCGCAGGGGTATCGACATGCACAAAACGCATTGTCTGATACCCGCGTGTTCGTACCCATGAGATACAAATCTTTTTTTGTGTAAAATAAGAAAAAGAAAAGTGCACCAATCAAAACGAACCGACGCTTTTTGGTGCTTTTTGGTATAATGTAGGGAGGAGTTTTTCATAATAAGTAAGAATAGTTACTAATTTTTTGATTTGCAGTAATTTGGTTCAAAAAGTTTTACGACACATGGGTACAACTACGCGGGTATCAGACAATGCGTTTTGTGCATGTCGATACCCCTGCGTAGTTGTCTGAGCGGGAGCGCCCATGTGACGGAAACTTTTTGAACCAAATTACGTAATTAAAAAAATTATTAACATTTTTTCTTAATTACCCCCTTGTTTTTTGTACAAAAAATAGTATGATTAAGAGAGAATAATATTTAGGAGGAAACGTGTAGTATGTTTGGCAAGTTGATTAATATCTTGAAAGAAAATCCGAAGAAGATTGTTTTTACAGAAGGCAGTGACCCACGTATTTTGGAAGCGGCATCCCGCCTTTTGGCAAGTACTTTCCTTTCACCGATTTTGGTTGGAAACAAAGATGAAATTGCAAAGGCAGCAGAAGAGAGTGCATTTAATATTCGTGGAGCTGAAATTATAGACCCGATGGAGTATGAAGGCATTGATGAGATGGCTGAGTGCCTGTATGAACTTCGTAAGAATAAAGGTATGACATTGGAGAAAGCAAAAGCAACCTGTCAGCAGGCAAATTATTTTGGTACGATGCTTGTGAAGATGGGTAAAGCGGATGCACTTCTTGGCGGTGCAACCTACTCGACAGCGGATACGGTTCGTCCGGCATTGCAGATTATTAAGACAAAACCCGGTAAAAATATTGTAGCATCCTGCTTTATTCTGGTTCGTGAGTCCGCTACCGGTGGTAACACGGTACTTGCAATGGGTGATTGTGCGATTAATATTAAGCCAAATGAGGGCGAGTTGGCAGAAATTGCAATTGATTGTGCAGAGTGTGCTAAGATTTTTGGAATTGACCCGAAAATTGCATTCTTAAGTTATTCAACTTACGGCTCAGGTGCCGGCGAGGATGTGGACAAGATGAGAAATGCTGCACAGAAAGCAAAAGACCTTGCACCGGATCTTTTGATTGCCGGAGAAATGCAGTTTGATGCAGCAGTATCACCACGAGTTGCCCGTACAAAATGTCCGGGAGACCCGGTTGCCGGTTCTGCAAATACCTTTATTTTCCCTGATATCAATGCAGGAAATATTGGTTACAAAATTGCACAGCGCCTTGGCGGTTTTGATGCATACGGACCAATTATGCTTGGTTTGAATGCTCCAATTAATGATTTGTCACGTGGATGTAACGCATCGGAAGTATACTCGATGGCAATCGTTACAGCTGCGTTAGCTTAGCGGAGAGTTTTTATGGGAAAAAGACAACACAAAAAAAGAAGAAAACAGTCACCTGCCGAACTGGCAGGTGACTATGAAATTTATCGCATTGGTGTGTTAGATGGAATTCGGGCAATCGCAATTTTTCTAGTTGCGTGGTATCATATCTGGCAGCAGTCCTGGTTGCAGCCACTTACAGAACATGTAAATTTGGACTGGCTTGTAAGAAACGGAAGTATTTTAGTAGATATGATGATTTTGCTTTCAGGATTCTGTCTTTTTTTACCATATGCCAGAGACATGGTGTATGGCGACAAAACGGATACGGTTTCCGGCTTTTACGTAAAAAGAGTGGCGCGTATTGTTCCATCGTATTATTTGTCGGTGTTAATCGTATTGTTTGCTTTTGCTATTCCACTCTCGGAGTACGGCGGCGATACCGGTTTTATGATGAAAGATCTGATTACGCATCTGACATTTACGAACAATTTATTTGGAGATGTAAATTGTATGACGCATCTAAACGGCGTTCTGTGGACGGTAGCGGTAGAAATGCAGCTGTATCTGATTTTCCCACTGCTTGTGTGGCTGTTTCGCAAATGTCCGGTGGGTACATATCTTGGAATGACGGCAATCGGTGTGGGAAGTGCGTGGTATTTTAGCAGCCGATTCTATTCGATTGACCAGAATTTAGTAGTGAATCAGACGCTTACGTTCTTTTCCGTTTTTGCTAACGGTATGATGGCAGCCTGGCTGTATATGAAATATACAAAAATGAGGAAAAAGCAAACGCTGGCAGAAGGTCTTGCCGGGATTGTGATGGCAATTGGTGCCGTCATGTTCTTTTATCAGATGTGCATAGCGCGCTCGACAAGTGGCAGAGAAACACAGTGGCAGTTAGATAACCGCTTTCTGTTGTCCCTTGTGTTTGCCCTATTTGTGATTGGAATGATTCTTTCCCACAAGTATTTCCGCAAAATTCTTGACAACCGCGTCATGAAATTTTTAGCAGGAATTTCGTTCCAATTTTATATCTGTCATCAGTACATTGCCGTCAAATTAAAGGAGTTTCGGATTCCGAACTGGTCGGGAGATGAACTGCCAAATATGACAGGAGATATTAAATGGCAGTGGCAGTATACTATTTTGTGTTTTGTGCTTTCTCTGGTGGTGGCAATTGCTATGACGTATCTGGTTGAACTTCCGGCAGCGAAGGTAATAAAAAAATGGTATCAGAAGAAAAGAGAAAAAAAGGAGCTAGAAAATGAAAAGCAGTAAAATAACAGCATTAATTTTGTGTTTTTGCCTGATGTTGTCCATGACAGCATGTGGCAGCAATAATAGTACAGAAAATAAGACAAATTCAAACAAAGCAGCTTCCGGTTCTGCGGTCACGGGAAATAAAAAGACAAGTCGTGATGTAAGCGATGTGGACGGTCCGGCACTGAAAGATTTGTACGCAAAATATTTTATGATGGGTGCCGCAATTAACGGCAGTGATAAGAGTACCGCAGCAATTCACCATGAGGGCATGGCAAATATTTTGAAGAAACATTACAATTCAACAACCTTAAGTAATCTGATGAAGCCATGTTATTTACTGGACGAAAAGGCATGTGTGAAAAAGGGCAAAAAGAATGCAAATGCCACAGATGTTTCACTGAATTTTGATTCCTGCAAAGAAAGCCTTGATTTCTGCAAAGAAAATGGAATTAAAATGCGTGGTCACACGCTTGTCTGGCATAATCAGACACCGGAGTGGTTCTTTAAAAAGAATTATGATGCAAAGAAGGGCTACGTCAGTAAAAAAGTGATGGCAAAGCGCATGGAGAACTACATCAAGGGTGTTTTGGAGTTCTGCAAGAAAAATTATCCGGGTGTTGTTTATTGTTTTGATGTTGTGAATGAGTGTGTGGATGACGGAACGGGCGATGATTCTGTGAACTGGAACTGCCGGACTACATTTAACGGCGGCGATAATTTCTGGTATGCCACAATGGGAACCGACTATGTGGAAAAAGCATTTACTTACGCAAGAAAATATGCAGAGAAGGGCATGAAACTCATTTACAATGATTACAATGTTTATGTTCCTGCAAAAGAGCAGAATATTTACAATCTTGTAAAGGGACTGAAAGAGAAAAATCTGATTGATGGAATCGGTTTGCAGCCAACGGTAGATTTGTATAATCCGGATGAATTGAAGGGCGATTCTTACGACAGTTTTGAAAATTGTTTGAAAAAATATGCTGAATTGAATGTTGATATCCAGATTACGGAATTGAGTTTCAAGATTGATGAGGAGACAGGTGAGCGAGACGAAAAATCTTTAAAACGCCAGGCAGACCGCTATCAGGAAATGTTTGAGCTGTTGAAAAAGATGGATACGGCGAGTGGCGGACCATGTAATATTACGAGTGTGACGGTGTTTGGTATCTGTGATGATTATCCACTGTATGATGATTTAGTACAGTGTTTGTACCTTTGGGATAAGAATGCAAAACCTAAGGAATCGTTCTATCGTGTGCGGGAAGTAGGCGAATCAAAATAGAAATGATTGTCCAGTGTTAGGTTAGAATAGTACATGGTAAAAGATAAACTACTGATATACAATAGGGAAAAAGAGTTCGATGGAGGTAAGTATGAAATCAGTAATTAAAGCAGACAAAGAAAAACAAATCAGTGCGATTGACAAACGATTGTACAGCTCATTTATTGAGCATTTGGGAAGAGCCGTTTATCATGGTATCTATGAGCCGGGACATGAGACTGCCGATGATATGGGATTTCGCCAGGATGTTCTTAAGGTTATCCGTGAGATGAACATTCCTATGGTTCGTTATCCGGGTGGTAACTTTGTATCGGGTTACCGTTGGGAAGATGGAACAGGGCCAAAAGAAAAGCGTCCGAAGAAAATGGAGCTTGCATGGAGTTCTGTGGAGACAAATGAAGTTGGAATCGATGAATTTCAGGAATGGGCAAAACGTGTGGGAACGGACATTATGATGGCAGTAAATCTCGGAACACGTGGGCCGGAAGAAGCCGGTAATGTTGTAGAATACTGCAATTCCGTAACCGATACTTATTATGCTAATATGCGCCGCGCGAATGGCTTTGAAAAGCCTTTTGGCATTCATACCTGGTGTCTTGGCAATGAGATGGATGGTCCTTGGCAGATTGGACATAAAACAGCGACTGAATACGCACGTACTGCATGTGAAGCAGCAAAAATCATGAAATGGATCGATGACTCCATTGAGCTGGTTGCCTGCGGAAGTTCTCATCAGAACATGCCGACCTTTGGCGAATGGGAAGAAACGGTGCTTCGCGAGGCATACGACCACATTGATTATTTGTCGATGCATGAGTATTACGGAAATCCGGATAATGATACAAAGAAGTATTTAAGCTGCTCGATGGATATGGATGATTTTATTAAAAAAGTCGGAGCCATCTGCGATAGGATTAAGAAAGAAAAGGAAAGTGATAAAGATATTTTCCTTTCTTTCGATGAGTGGAACATCTGGTTCCATTCACAGGAGCAGGATAAAAAACAGGAGAAATGGCAGATTGCGCCACCACTGTTAGAGGATATTTACACGATGGAAGATGCGTTAGCAGTCGGATGTCTATTGAACACGCTGATTAATAATTCGGACCGTGTAAAAATTGCCTGTCTGGCACAGCTTGTCAATGTAATTGCACCGATTATGACAGTAAATGGTGGCAAAATGTGGCTTCAGACGATTTTCTATCCATTTATGTATGCCTGCCGTTACGGACAGGGTGTTGCACTAAAGGCAGATGTCGAGTGTGGCACTTATGCAGCCGGCAAGCGTGATGCGATTCCATATGTGGACAGTTCTGTTGTCTGGAATGAAGAGAAGAAAGAACTGACTGTATTTGCTGTGAACCGTAATATGGATGAAGCGGCAGAGGTTTCCCTTGATATTGAGGGCTTTGGCGAACTGACATTGGCAGAACATATGGTACTTAACAATGACGATATGAAAGCAGTAAACTCACCGGAAAATCCTGAAAATGTAGTGCCGAAAAAAGGAACCGGTGTCAAAGACGGTGTCGTTATTTTAGAACCTCATTCATACAATATAGTTAGATTCTATACCAAGTGATAGATATTTAGTATAAGGCTATGGCTGAAAATTAAGAAAGTGCGCTTTTCAGGCGCACTTTTTTATGTTATACTAATGTCTCGAAAGCGAGGAAAAAAGACATGATTAAAGATTTATTTCATACAAACCGGCCAACCTATTCTTTGGAAGTTTTTCCACCGAAAAAGGACGCCGATGTATCCGTTATTTATGATGCATTAGATGAGTTTAAAACACTTCACCCAAGTTTTATCAGTGTGACTTACGGAGCTGGTGGCAACACAGCAGAAAACACCTTTGCCATAGCTTCTTATATTCAGAATCAGTGTGGGATTGAGGCACTTACCCATTTGACCTGTGCAGCCATTCCGGACCGGTTATTCTTGAAAAATTTCTTGACAAATTTGTACCGCAATGGAATTCACAATTTGTTAGCGCTGCGTGGCGATAAACCGCAGTGGATGAGCGATGAGCAGTTTGACGCCCGCTATTATGACCATGCATCGGATTTGGTTACCGATGTAAAAGAGATGTTTGATTTCAGTGTGGCAGGAGCGTGCTATCCGGAAGTACATCAGGAAGCAGCAAGCCTTTCGGAAGACATTGCAAACCTGAAAATCAAGGTGGATAAAGGTGTAGACTTTTTGATTACACAGCTATTTTATGACAATGAAACATTTTTCCGTTTCTTGGACGAGGCTCGTAATGCCGGAATCACAGTACCGATTCTTCCTGGTTTAATGCCGATTACATCCGCCGGACAGGTCAAAAACATCATCGGAATGTCAGGCACCAAAATACCAAAAGAATTAGCAGATGCCATTGAGAAATATAAAGATAATCCGGCTGACTTGAAAAAAGCCGGCTTAGATTACTCCAAACGTCAGATGGAGAATCTGCTTGCGCATGGCGTAGACGGAATCCATTTGTACTCTATGAATAAAGTAGAAATTGCTAAGGCAATTTATGAATAAGAGGGACATATTTGGTTTCCGTAATTTATCAAAAAAAGATGGATGGAGAGTGGGCACTCCCGTTTGTTGAACTGCGTAGCAGCAGGGACACTGAAAATACCAGTGTCTCCTGCTGACGCGTTCAAACCCACTCTCCATCCATCTTTTTTTTGATAAATTACTCGAATCCTGAAATATCTGCAAATATCGATCGCAAAGGCATCATAACCAAATATTAGAAGGTTAATTGCGGTGAAAAAGAAATGGCTGAATGGCTGGAATCTTTGAGGAGAGGTTCTTAATTTCTGATAGTTTCTCCTAAATAAATTGGTATTGATTGTGCTGCAAACACGTGGGTATGAGACATGTGTAGTTTACATGTCGATACCCTTACGCGTTTGCTAAGCGGGAGCGGCACAAGAGATACCAATTTATTTAGGAGAAACAATTATGAAATTAAAAACCTAGCTTATGCAAAGTTCCTTCTTTAAATGCCTCACCACAAGAAAATACGCCGGAATCAAAAACACATCTGCCAATATCCAGGCGATTGGGCTTGCCAGACAGGCAGCGGTGAAGCCGAATACCGGAACAAAATAGAATCCGACAATACTTCTGGCAGCCATTTCACACACGCCGGCTAAAATAGCCAATTTTCCGAATCCCAAGCCCTGAATCGTAAAGCGGACAATGTTTACAAGTGCTAATGGGAAATAGAAAATGCAGTTCCAGCGAAGGAATGCAGCAATCATTTCAATTAACCGGGTTTCTGTACCGTCGACAAACAAAAGTGCTAAATATTGTCCGGTAAACAAAAGGGCAGCACAGGCAATCACAGAATAAACAAGAGCTAATCCGCTGCATGCAAAAATCCCTTTGTCTACACGGTCAAGTTTCTGGGCTCCTAAGTTCTGTCCGGCATATGTGGACATTGTGGAACCCATTGCGTCAAACGGACAGCAGAAGAACATGGCAAGTTTTCCGCCGGAGGCAACAGCTGCAACTGCGGTGGAACCAAGACGGTTTACGGCAGTCTGTAAAACGACACTGCCGATTGCTGTAATCGAATACTGAAGCCCCATAGGAATTCCCATACCACAGAGTCTGGCAATACAGCTTCCGTTTAATTTCCATTCATCCTTTGAAATTTTCAAAATCGTATATTTCTTTTTCATGTAAATCAAACACAAAACGCCCGAAATTCCTTGAGCTGTAACGGTAGCCCATGCAGCCCCTGCGACACCCATGTGTAAAATCAAAATCGCACCAAGGTCAAAAACAATATTTAAGACCGAGGACAGAATGAGGAAAATGAGTGGGGTTTTGCTGTCACCAAGTGCTCTCATAATGCCTGAAAGCAGGTTATATAAGTAGGTGACAGGGATTCCTAAAAATATCACAAAGATATAGCGGTACGAACCTTCTAAAATATTTGCCGGGGTGTCCATCCAAATTAAAATTTGGCGGCACAAAATACAGACAACAACGGTCATGACGGCTGCAAAAATGACAGAAAGCCAAACGCTGTTTGCTACAAAGCGGCGAAGACCGCTCTCATCTTTTGCACCAAATTTCTGGGCAACGGGGATGGAAAAGCCATTGCAGACACCCATACAGAATCCGAGAATTAAAAAGTTCACGGAACCCGTAGCACCAACTGCCGCCAAATCATCCGGACCTAAAAACTTTCCGACAATGGCAGTGTCCACTAGGTTATAAAATTGCTGGAATAACATTCCAAATAAAAGAGGAAAGAAAAATTTCAGTATCAGTGAAATTGGTCTTCCCTCTGTCATATCCTGCATCGAACGATTTCCTTTCATACTGAATATACCTCACTTTTTTTGTAAATTTCGAATTCCTAATATACTCGTTTCTAAGTCAATCGTCAATGTATTATCTATTAATTTTTCATGTTCTTTTCATTACAAAACATTCAAATAAATTGGTGTGGTTTAATTAGCGTCCGCAGCACTGCTTATATTTTTTGCCGGAACCACATGGACATGGATCATTTCTTCCGACTTTACGGTTCTCATTATGAATCGTACCGGAATTCTTCTGCTTTTTATAAAGCTCCTTGCGCTTATCTTCCGGCAGAATATCGTTCCACTGTGGAAGTGTGTAAAGCCATTCTGCCTTACATTCAACCATGTTGTAGTACAATTTTTCTAAATCAATGTCAAGTTTTACCTTGGTATCTTTTTCCATTTCGTCGATTGGATTTGCTTCTTTCAAACTGTCATTAATACCATCTAAAAAGCCAACCATCATGGAAAGCGGTACTTCATAGCGGTCTGCTAATTCTTGTACGGTACCTTCTACAATTTCAGATGGATTTGCTAATAACTTTTCATAGATACCCTTTTCCAGAGTGAAATAGTTCTCCCACAACTTCTGTCCTTCTTTTGAATTCTGCATTTCTTCGCTATAGGCGTATTCGCGCCATTCCTGTAATAAAGCCATGCTAATTTCCTCCTGATATAAATAGTACGTTACTGACTATATCACATTTTTTATAAAAAATCAAAAAATATGTATAAGTTTCTAAAAAGCGGCAACAATAGTAGTACCGGCAAATCGAGGTCGATTCCCCCTCTGCCTTGATTTGCTGTATTCAGCGGATAAAGCGTTGAATACTTATCCTCCCCTTATAATCTCCCTATCGTTAGCGATGGGGAGATTTTTTCTGCTTTTCCAATTTGCCTGCTACATATTTCATAATTGACGGATTGTCCTCCGGCATCTGGCAGCCGACAATGTAAATGCCATTGTTGTCGGAACTTCTGAGAATACGACCCTCCAAAATGCTCTCTGATGTTAATTCAAAGTTTTCAATTTCAAGGCGGATTTTTTGACCTTTGCAGTCAGCGAAAAATTCATTGCCGGATACAAAAGCAAAACCATTGGCACTGATATTTTCCATTTTACCCATATAACTTTCGCCGGTTTCCAGTACGGTGATCTGACAGAAATTATATAAATCCATACGAGGGTATTTACGGCGATTGTGAATTTTTGGAAGTGAGCGGAGCTCAATCAGACACAAATTCCTGCCATCTTGTTCTACCATTTTCCAGTTTACGGATTCCCAGCAGTACAAAATATTTCCTGCCGTAATTTGCATCTGCCAGGTTGTTTTGGTGACTGGCAGAGGATTTTTCGGATTGATGGCGACTAATAAACTCTGGTCTGTACGCTTTACAATTTCACCGTGATACTCTTTTGGATGTTTGCTGTTATCGTTTGGCAAAAGCATAACTTTCATGCCGGCACGCAAATCTTCAACACCCATAAAGCCACCGATACCAAGTTCTGTCATCAAGCCCTCTACGATATGTTCAATGCTGTTGATATTTGTTGCTGTTTCTGCATATTTACTAAGCATTGCATGGGTTGTTCCATCTGAATGAGAAATGCTTTTTGTCATCTTATCCACAATGGAGGAAATCTGTTCCATGTTAGAAACCAGCTGTGTATTCGATGTTTCTACTTCTTTTATGGCGGAATCGATTACCTGAATGTGGTCACCGAGTTCTTTGGAATCGGTTGTGATTTTTTCGACACTTTTGTTTGTCAGCGTAACTTTTTCTAGCGACTGCTGAATCAGTTCAAGCGTCTGCTCGACTGCGGAAGTCATCTTTGAAGAAGTTTCTGACAAGCGGGTCAGCGCATCGCGAATCTGTCCGGAAGAGGTCTGTGTTTCAGTGCTCAGCACTCGAATCTGGTCGGCAACAACAGCAAATCCCCGACCGGAGTCACCGGCGCGAGCCGCTTCAATCGAAGCATTCAGTGCTAAAAGATTTGTCTGGCTTGAAATATCCTCAATCGTTCCGGTTTCTGTAATTACGCGCTTGAATTCGGATTTGAAGTCTTTTAATACATTTTCTACCTCTGCGGATAATGACGCCATCGTTGAAGTGGTCTCAACTACGCCGTCCAAATCTTTACTGCTGGTAGCAGCATGTTCGCCGGATTCTTTGGTAAGTTCAACCATCTGCTCAATTAAGGAAGAAACATTGATTACCTGCGTGTTGATATCCGTTGTCATATCGAGTGACGAATTTGTTTTATCCTGTAAGGTCTGATTGTTTGCGGTCAGCTCATTCATGCCGAGTACAACGACATCCGCTCCGTGTTTATTTTCAACCGCAAGCTCGCGGACAACGGTAACGCCGTCAACAATCGAATTACTTGCGTCTTTTACCTGCTCAACCGTTGTTACAACACGGTGCAAATCATCTTTTACATAGTTTAACATGGAGCCGTCCGATTCATTCAAATGACGGATGGACATTACATAGCAGATGTAGCAGAGAATGATGCAGGAAAGCTGCAAAGTAAATTCTTTGACATCGGCATCGGTGTTGAATCCGTTCATATATTTAACAACTGCATTGGCTATGATGATTAACGCATTGGCAACGCCGTATTGAATCATAAATTTCTGGTTTTTGTATAAAACCAAAAGACTGGTTACCGGCAGTATGTAGGTAAATGCAATGTTGGATGGGCTGGTAATCAGTACAAAGGAATAGAAGATACCATATCCAACGGCAATTCCATATTTGTACCAATCGGTTGACATACCTTTTACTTTTAATAGAATTTGTCCGATAATAAAGGGAACCCAGCATAGAAGTAAAAAGGTTAAATAATAAGGACCGGTCCGTAGTCCGTTTGCTGTGTCAGAGCCGTAATTGGCTGATAGTAAAATGGCGAAAACAAGCCAGATTTTCCGCGCCCGCCTGTTCGCTTTTTCTTTATAGATACTCTCGTCATAATTCATCTTAAGTAACCTCCTCCCGACGTAAGTATATAGTTTTTTTCCTCAAAACAAAGATATAATTGTATTTTATCATTTTGTGGGAGAATAGTCAAAAAAAATAGCATAAGTTTGTGGCAAGTGTTCGTTTGCACTTTTTTTGTTTTGTCTATTTTGCAGCACAACAAAAAGACAGATTGTTTATCTGTCAAAAAAACTTATAATTATCTATGATTAAGCCACTCTATATGGAAAGCTTACAGATGCCTGGGGGTTGACTTTGCGAGGGTCTTTTCGACCAGGTCTTACTGGTAATACATGCTTTTCTATTAGGTTAATCACATCAGGTGGACTAAGATTGCGTTTATTACGGAGATATTCTCTACAAATATAAATGGCGATTGTAAAGTTCACCTGTTTTGTTTTATCATTGTCTTTCATTTGTTTTATTACATGTGTTGTTATCAATTCACAATAGTTATACAAAAGTAATTGCTCATATGCGTTACCTCCTTGCAATCAAGATGTTCTTAATTACAAGGGCCGCTTTCGCTACCTCATTATCATTCAATAGCGAAAGCGGCCGCACATTTCGAATCATATGTCAAGCATTTATTACAAAATAAAAAGACCCTAGCATCATTTCTGATGCTAAGATCTTGATTGGTCATCTTAACTTAATGACATTGCTCCCACATGTTTTTTAGGATTTTGTGATAAGGAAGGTTATAAAAATATTTCATAGATAAGGAAGGCTATAAAAATATTTCTTGTTAAAATAATAAAAAAGTATTATAATAAAACAAAAAATAAAGAAGGGATAAGTAAGAATGAGAAAAAAGTAATAGGAATGGCTCTAATGTGTGCATTGACGATGCTTCAAGTTACAGATGTTTCGGCGGCAGAAATTGCTAAAGGAGATGTTATAACTATTGAGAGCATAAAGACATCAACCGATAAGGTGGCAAGTAATTATTCAACAAACAGTGATATGTTGTTGAGTAAAATAGTACAGGAGGGTATGGTTCCAACAAGTAAAAGGTCTAATGTTATACATGAGGATGATTTAGTTATTACTGAAACGGAAATTACATATCAACAGTTGTTTCCGACTAGTTTAACAAGTAGTATGGTTAGTGCTCAAGCGAAGGCTGCTGGATACAAAACGGGATTTAGTTTTCATATATATGAGGTGTCATCATCTTAAGGGAAAAAATTATTAAGACTAAAGCAATCTACGGAATTTAAGTATAATGGCACATATGCGTATGTTTCGGATAAGGAATACATTTATTATCGTTATAATGGCGCATCTTTTGTCAATAGAAAATCAGGGTATACATCTTCAGCGAGTAAAAGCAGATCGTTGGCTAAATATTGGATTTCGGGAGACATAAAATGGTCAGCAAAGAAAAAATCTTACACTAAACACCGGGTATTTACAGCGAAATGTACTCCGAAGGGTGTGTGTTCTTTCTCGTTGACTAAATCATGATGAAAGGAGACAGGGTAATATGAATAAAATTAAAAGCAAGAAAGTACATATCGCCATAGTTGTTATGGCACTGCTGTTTTTGACAGGGGGATATTTTGCCCATAGTTTTATGGGGGCAAACAACGATGATGCCAATATATCAAAGGCAAGTGCAAAAACAGATGCAATTAAAGAGACAGATGCCAGTGAGCAAAAAAAAGCGCAAAAAGACAAAAAGTATGTGCTTGAGGATGATGATTCTCTCAAAGTCACGGTAACCGATGTGGATGTGTCGGGAAAAACATTTAAACAAGTGAAAAAGGAAATGCAGGAAGAGGCAAAAAAGAATGGCGGAGTGATGGGAGAGAAGGAATAGAATATCTCCGTGAGCGTTCCAAAAACGTAATACAAATGTAGAATGTGTTGCAAATTTACATGCGAATAGATTGAATTAATGACGAGATTAAATGAAGCAGAAACCTCCATTCGTGAGAAAGGAACCATATCTGCGGATGGGAAAAAGACCCATCAGGGCAATGTCATTAAGTTAAGATGACCAATCAAGTTTCAGATTCTCTAAAGAATCATATTTCGGAATTAGCTAACAATCCATGTTTATTTCTTCGAAATCCCAATGTCGATTTCTCTCGAAAACGGAAAATTGATTTCAAAACTTTTATTGGAATCATGATGAATTCGGGTGGAGCTACTATGAGTAAAGAACTACTTGATTTCTTTGATTTTAACAAAAATACTCCGTCTGTGTCAGCATTTACGCAACAACGTTCAAAAGTACTTCCAGAGGCTTTTGAATATTTGCTTAAATCTTTTACGGATGACAACCTTCCAACTACTAATAATTATCATGGTTATCGTTTAATTGCATGTGATGGAAGTAACTTGACCATTGCAACCAATCAAAAGGATCCAGAAACTTTTTGAGAACGTAATCAGCATGGTTCAATTGTTAATAAACTACATCTAAATGCCTTTTATGATGTTTTGAATCGTATATACACCGATGTTTTAGTGCAAACAGCAGCGGATTACAACGAGTTTAGAGCATGTGCAACAATGATTGACAGATCGAAACTAGAGAATGTTATTCTTGTTGCTGATAGAGGATATGAAAACTATAACATTTTTGCACATGCAATTGAAAAAGGATGGAAATTCGCTATACGTATCAAAGATAAAAATAGTAATGGAATTGCATCTGGGTTAAATTTTCCTCCAAATGATGAGTTTGATATAGATATCACTCAGATTTTTTCGAGGAAAAATACAAAGACCACAAAAAATGCAGACTATAAGTGGATGCCTGTAAATCAAGTGTTTGATTATCTTCCACGAAAAAGTGATAAAACATACGAATTATCATTTGAGATGGCGCATTATGCAGATATCGGCATAATTCTCCATCGGGAAAAATATATCCGGGCCACCCGGAGCACATCTTCCTTTGATTTGATCTCCTTATTGGTGGCAAGCATCATCGGATGTTCCGTAATGCCATAAACGAGGACCAGATAAATGTCCTTTCTGGATGCAGTGATCTGCACTCTAACGTGTGATAGATAAGCTTCATGCTCTTTTCCCCTGTAGAAAACACTGGTCTTGATCTTGCCTTTTCTGCGGTCGCGCAATTCTGTGGCAGGAGTCCATTTGTTGTGGTATAAAAGTTTTCTTTTAGAGGTAAGGCGGATGACGTAATCCTGTTCCAAATCATCAAGTTTCAGGAACATCTTGTTTTACCACATCGCTGTCATCGATATGAATCACGGGGTCGGCAGGCACCCAATTTCTCACCTGCTGAAGGTAAGAAGCAGCCGCAGATGCCAGAGTACCTTTATCAAGATGCTTTGATAAGCGGTCAACGACATTGATTTTTTTGGAATCTTCATGAAGCTGATCCACAACATCAGTCAGAAGACAGCT